>NZ_KZ819085.1:0-148826 GCF_003115855.1 Brenneria corticis | reverse complement strand
CCCGCTTACGGCAAGGATCAGCGGGTTTACGTTCAAGAAGCAGATTATGTGTTCTCATAATGCGATACACCCGCTTCGCATTAACCACAGGCAGGCCGTCCCGCTCTGACTCCCGTCGCAGCAGCGCCCACACACGGCGATAACCATACGTCGGCAGGTCAGCCACCGCCATGTTTATCCGGGACAATACGGTGGTATCGTCAGAACGGGGCTGCCGTCTGTGATCCTGCCAGTCAGATGGCCGGTGAACCCTGATGCTCAGTTGCGCACGCGACACACCAATACTGGATTTGACCCTATATATCCAGACGTTTTTGCTCTCTTACGGTTGCGATAACTTCCTGCATATATATTCCCGTGGTGAGCGATATCCCAGCGCACTATGCGGATGGTGTTCGTTGTAATGGCTGAACACCAGCGCCAGATATCACTGCCGCCTGGCTGCCCGGTTTCGGCATCATGCTGATATAGTCCATTTTATCGTCTTCACGCAGCTTTCTGCCATGCAGTTGCTTTCCGGACTGCACACCGCTTCCACGATCGGCTGGGGCTCGCCGCTGATGCTGCCGGTAGTGGTCGGTTTTATCGTCATCAACCTCGCCATGCCGCTGCCGAAAATGATCAAGATTCTGGCGCAGGGACTCCTGATCATCCGCGATGTCGCCGAAGCGAAACTGAAAGCCAAATTCCCCGGGCGAGATTTCTACATCGGTATGGATACGGCGTTATTTTTGATAATGGGTACAACGGGACGTTCTGACCACCCGAGGATTGGCATTCCCCAGTCAAGGTATGAACCAAGAGAGGTGAGAAAAATTCTGTTTGATGATTATGAGGTTCATTATGAAATTCAACATGATACAATTTATATTATCGATCTTTGGCATACGAGGAAAGATCGCTGAACTTCGGTCTTCTTTTCTATTCCATGGTAGCCAGTGAATGGCTTACGTGGCGATGTAATCTCATAAAGCGAATATCTGATGTATATGGAGGGAAAATGGCGGAAGGCTTAAAAATGTTTTACGCCCGTCACGAGCGTAAGAATAAAAAAGTCATACAGGTTTCTGAAATTCGACCGGAAGATAGAGACGCTCTGTTATGTCAGTTTTGTGATGCAAAAATTACCTGGGTCGACTCTTATCAGCGCATGGGGAGAACTATTCCGGCCTACCTTCGGCTATGGCCCAAAGCCACGCACGGTTCAGAATGTAAAAACCGCGTAAAATCTGCGGTAAAAGCACTTGTTGCGCAATCTCAAAATATTGAAGATGACAAAAGTATTTTTGCAGAGGATAAAACAGGCTACGTTTTTCGTATGAATATGCTTATCGAGGCCAGTTCTGACGCCACCAAGGCAAGAAAGGCGCATGATGAAGCGATAGATCCTGCCGATAAAGAACGTAAACGCATCCAATATCACCGTGCGGAAAAGAAACTGACAGACTATTTTAACTCCGCTGCTGGCGTCGCCAAAATCAGAGCCAGGATTGAAGACAGCGCCGATAAAAAAGAGTTAGGTGAGTTAGTAAAAATTGCATTCCATAAGAACACGATTAGCTGGAATGATTTTTTCTTTGATGAGGAACGCTATCCCATTCTTTTTAAAAAAGCGGATAAAATCAAGCATCCGGTAGCTATTGCATTGACGGTGAAGAGTATCAAAAAGGTGAAGTCTGATTTCATTAGCTTGAAAGGGGAGGAATGTCATGTCCCTACTGGTGAAGGGTTGAAAGACTACTTTTCTCCTGAAATAACGACAAATATTGAAAACATGTTTGAGCATATAAATCCTGACGATGAATTAATTGTTGTTGGGTGGATAAAATCATCCATGAGAGAATGGAAACATATCACCTATAAGAATATAACTTTTAGGCTCTCTCGCAAAAAACAGTTTAGCAAAATCAACGAGTAGTTTTATTGATGCAGAGCTAATCGCTTTGTGCCGATACGGCAATCACCTGATCGTTGATCAATGTCGTAGAAAATACTCATACGGTTCTGAGCCGGGTTATGGTGGGGCCGACATAGTTTTGCACGTTCTGGTCAGGGAAGAGCTATTGCCGAAGGTGGATTACGGCGTGTACGCCAAGCACGTATTAGCTCCTGAAGCTCCCTACCCTTTTGCCCCGAGTCATGCGATCAAACCTCACCCGGCTTTAGGATATAACCCCTCCACCGCGTTTATCTCCCCCGCCCCATACAGCGCAGGCGACGCTCATCTACCCGCTTGGCGAACCACGCCGTGGTCAGTTTGCGGGTGATTTTCGGGCTTTCCAGCGCGATGCCCGGCAGGATTTCACGCGGCGCCCTCTCCCCCGCCGATTTATCGGCCAGCGCATAGACCCGTTCATACAGCCCGGTTTTTTCAAACGCCAGGCTATCTCCCTTCTCCAGCGCCCGGCGGATCGCGGCATCGCTCATATCCAGACGTTTGCCGAGCGAACGCACCGCCCGTTCGGTCGCTCCCGCTTTATCGGAGCCGTGATTGATCAAATCGCCATCCAGCGCCAGCGGAATGCCGCTTAACCGGCTGACGGCGCGCTGGAATGCCGCATTGCGGCTGGCGTACCAGCCGGCATTAAAATCGGCAAAACGGTAGAGGGAGCGGGAATAATTCGCCGGATAACCCAGCAGGTGCATAATGCCGAAATACATTCCCCCGCGACGGCTGAATACTTCGCGGCGGATGGAGCCGTCAACCTGGTAGGGGTAGTTTTTGGCGTTGGCCTCGGCGAACGCGATGCTCACCTGCATCGGCCCGCCGGTATGCACCGGGTTCAGGCGGCCGAACAGTTTTTGCCCCATCGGCACCATGTTGATGAAATCGTCAAAAATGGCGCTCAGCTCTTTTTCACTGCGTACCTTGTCCAGCCGTTCGCTGTAACTCTTGCCGTTGGGAGATTTGATCAACAGCGCGGTGCGCACCAGAAAAGGCGGGATATGCAGTTTTTCCGCCCGGCGATCGATCTCCTGCCAGGCGATTTTCGCCAGGCCCGGCACCTGCGGATCGGCCTTGAACGTCGATTCCTGTTCGGTGACCGCCAGTACCGAGCACAGGTTTTCATCGCTGGGATCGATGCCCTGTGCGCTAAAAGCCGCGGCGATATCCGTCGCCCAGCCCTGACGATCGCCGACATTGGCCGGCATCAGTTGTACCAGCCGGGCTTTGACATCCGCCGGGCGCGGCGCCGGCGTCTGCGAGGTCTGGCTCGAGCACCCGGCCAGCGTCAGCAAGGCCATCAGACAAAGCGGGCGCAGCCCGGAAACGCGGTAATGTGACATCTTATCCCTGAGTATGAGGAGGAAAGCCGAGCAACGTTAACGCAGCAGGCGCCGATGATCCAGCGGACAAAGAGCAGTCGGCACGCTTTTGTCGCCACAAAGCCGCTTGCGGCGCGGCATCGGGAAAAATTTCACAAAACTCATATTAATCTTATTTAAAATCATTAAGTTGCTATATTTTCGGCATTTTTACAACGCGAACTGATATTTTCCGCCGCCGTTAACTTCAGCGTAGCTACACCTAGTTATAAGAAAAAATTAATCAGTGACATGCACTGCATTTTTTCCAGGATCGGATGGCTAAGATGGCGTCAGTCAGCACGCCTACCGGCAATGCATATGGGTTAAACTACATGTTTACTTAAGCGTTTCAACAATCCAGTGCCCTTGCACGGTAGGCAATATCAAATGGTCAAACGAACAATGTCAGCCAATAAGTCGATTGATATGTATGCAGTCCACGTCTTCGTGACGGTGGCTGAGGCAGGAAGCATGACCGCGGCCGCCACGCGGTTGGGGCTGACGCCGTCAGCGGTCTCGCAAACAATCAGGTTATTGGAGGACGATTTTGGCGTGATGCTGGTCAACCGGGGCAGACGCCCTTTTGTGTTGACGCCCTACGGCATTGCGTTAAAAAACCGGGGCGAGGTGCTTACCGAAGAGATCGCCAACCTGAAAGCGCAAGTTCTGGAGGCGGGGCGCGGCATCAAACCCGACCTGCGCATCGGTCTGGTTGACTCCTTCGCCATCACCTGCGGTTCGGTATTCACCAAACGGCTGCTAAACAGTTCATCGCAGTTGCTGATCCGTACCGGCTTAAGCCCGCAGCAAGGGGAAGCCCTGATGCGGCGCGAACTGGATCTTATCGTGACCAGCGATCCGTTGATGGATACGGACAGCGTGGTGCGCTACCGACTGTTTACCGAAGGCTATTTTATTATTACCCCTCCGGAATATCGCCAACGCATAAAAACCATCGAAGATATTCGCGAGCTGTCCGCCGCGTTGCCGCTGGTGAGGTTTAATCGCAATTCACAGATTGGCATGCAGATTGAGCGCTATCTGCGCAGAATCGATATTCGCGTTCCCAATATGCTCGAATTTGATAATGCGGATACCTTAACCTCCATGGTGGCGGCGGGAATCGGCTGGGCCGTTACCAGCCCCATCAGTTTTTTACAATCGGAAACCTATTCCCGTCAGGTTCTGACGCATATGCCTGATCAGCTGAATATTAAACGTTCGCTTTATATTGTCGGGCATCGTGACGAGTACAGCGCTTTTTTTGACGAAGCATGCGATGTGACCCATGAAATCATCAAGACCGTATTTATTCCGAAACTGAAGAACCTGAATCGGGGTATCGAAAGATTGGTGTCTATTAACTCAGAGGATGTGGAATAGCGCGTCGATAAGATTTTCGGCAATGAGGAGAGGCGCCGTCCGTGTAGGTAAAACAGCTTTATGAAATGAGCGCGTTGCGATGCGCTTATTGGGGATTAATCCTCCTGAAAATATTTCTCGATCATGATTGCTAAAAATCGTGATGGTCGAACATCGTCTTAAAAATAAGCAAGCCGTATTTTCCACCGATGTTAATCATCGGCTCAATATTTGAAATATAGTCCAATGCAATAAAGGATAATGGTTATGTCAAATAACATCCGTATAGAAGAAGATCTGTTAGGTACACGTGAAGTTCCCGCCAATGCGTATTACGGCGTTCATACGCTACGGGCTATTGAAAATTTTTATATCAGCGACAATACCATCAGCGATATTCCGGAATTCGTCCGCGCCATGGTGATGGTGAAAAAAGCGGCGGCGTTGGCCAACCGCGAGTTGCAGACTATTCCGCGCAAGATTGCCGATACGATTATTCAGGCCTGTGACGAAGTGCTGAATAACGGCAAATGCATGGACCAGTTTCCGGTGGACGTCTATCAAGGGGGCGCCGGCACCTCGGTTAATATGAACACCAACGAAGTGCTGGCGAATATCGGCCTGGAGTTGATGGGGCATCAAAAAGGCGAATATCAATACCTCAATCCCAACGACCATCTGAACAAATGCCAGTCCACCAACGACGCCTACCCGACCGGTTTTCGCCTGGCGGTGTACAGCTCCATCCTGAAACTGGTGGATGCCATCGCCCAGTTGGGTCAAGGGTTTGAGCGTAAAGCCAAAGAGTTTGAACATATCCTGAAAATGGGCCGCACCCAGTTGCAGGATGCGGTTCCGATGACGCTGGGTCAGGAATTCCACGCTTTCAACATCCTGCTGAAAGAAGAAAACAAGAATCTGCTGCACATCGCCGAACTGCTGCTGGAAGTGAATCTGGGCGCTACCGCCATCGGCACCCGTCTGAATACCCCGGATGAATATCAGCACCTGGCCGTACAGTATCTGGCGCAGGTCAGCGGACTGCCGTGCGTGCCGGCCGAAGACCTGATCGAAGCGACGTCCGACTGCGGCGCCTATGTGATGGTGCACAGCGCCCTCAAGCGTCTGGCGGTGAAACTGTCGAAGATCTGTAACGACCTGCGCCTGCTCTCTTCCGGCCCGCGCACCGGCTTGAACGAAATCAACCTGCCGGAGTTGCAGGCGGGATCTTCCATTATGCCGGCGAAGGTTAACCCGGTGGTGCCGGAAGTGGTGAATCAGGTGTGCTTCAAGGTTATCGGCAACGACACCTGCGTTACCATGGCGGCGGAAGCGGGCCAGCTCCAACTGAACGTGATGGAACCGGTGATTGGGCAGGCCATGTTCGAGTCAACCCATATTCTGACCAACGCCTGCTACAACCTGCTGGAGAAATGCGTCAACGGTATTACCGCCAATAAAGAGGTGTGCGAAGCCTATGTCTTTAACTCCATCGGCATCGTGACCTACCTGAACCCGTTTATCGGCCACCATAATGGCGATATCGTCGGGAAAATCTGCGCCGAAACCGGCAAGAACGTGCGTGAAGTGGTACTGGAGCGCGGCCTGCTCACAGAAGAGCAACTGGACGACATCTTCTCCATTCAAAACCTGATGCATCCGGCCTATAAAGCCAAACGCTACACCGACGACAAAGAATCCGTTTAATCACCCTATTGCAATACCAACGGTCAGGCACATGGTTATCCACACCATGTGCCGTCACTCCATAAATAAAAAAAATAATAGCTATACTCAACCGCTTTCGAGATGCAGAGAGGCGATGACCGGACGAATCCCGAAGCGCTGAATCAGATCGGCGATCGGGCGCGGCCCGCACTCCTGCAAGCTAAAAACGACGGGTATATCACATTGTACTAAGGAGCATTGTATGCTGATCCCGGAACTCATCGTTGTGCTGTTCGCCATCTATTTGGGGGCGCGGCTCGGAGGCATAGGCATCGGCTTTGCCGGAGGCCTGGGCGTCCTGATTCTCACACTGGGTTTTCATATCAAGCCGGGAGCGATCCCTTTCGATGTTATCGAAATCATCATGGCGGTTATCGCCGCTATCGCCGCCATGCAGGTGGCGGGCGGCATGGATTATCTTGTCGGCCTGGCGGAAAAACTGCTGCGCCGGCACCCTAAATACGTCACCTTTCTGGCTCCGCTGGTGACCTATTTTATGACCCTGCTGGCCGGTACGGGGCATACCGCCTTTTCGACGCTGCCGGTTATCGCGGCGGTGGCCAAGGAACAGGGAATAAGGCCTTCACGCCCGCTGTCGATCGCCGTGGTGGCTTCGCAGGTGGCGATTACCGCCTCGCCGATTTCCGCCGCGGTGGTGTTTGTCGCCGGTATTCTGGAACCCTACGGCATCGGTTATCTGACGCTGTTGGGTATTTGCATTCCAACCACGCTGACCGCCGTCCTGCTGGCCGCCGTCATCACCAATTTCCTGGGCAAAGAGCTGAAAGATGATGAAATTTATCAGGAGCGTTTGAGAAAAGGCGACGTCGCCGTCGGCAATATCAATACGCAGGAGATAAAACCCGGCGCCAAGGCGTCGGTGATGCTGTTTCTGATCGGCATTATCGCCGTGGTGTTTTACGCCACGGCGATCAGCGATAACGTCAAATTGATCGCCAACCCGGTATTGCCGCGCAATGAGGCCATCGTGGTGTTTATGCTGACCATCGCCACGCTGATCTGCCTGGTCGCTAAAATCGATACCGCGAAAGTGCTCACGGCCAGTACCTTCCGTTCGGGGATGAGCGCCTGCGTCTGCGTGATGGGCGTCGCCTGGCTGGGGGATACTTTCGTCAAGGCGCATATTACCGACATTCAGGAAACCGCCGGCACGCTGTTGCAGAGCTACCCGTGGATGCTGGCCGTGGTGCTGTTTTTTGCCGCCATGCTGCTCTATTCACAGGCCGCCACCGCCAAGGCGCTGATGCCCGCGGCGCTGCTGCTCGGGGTTTCGCCGGTAACCGCCGTCGCGTCGTTCGCCGCCGTTTCCGCCCTGTTCGTCTTGCCGACCTACCCGACCTTGCTGGCCGCGGTGGAAATGGATGACACCGGCTCGACCCGCATCGGGAAATATGTGTTCAACCACTCGTTTCTGATACCCGGCGTGCTGACCATTTCGCTGTCGGTCATCTTCGGCTTTATTCTCGGCAATATTCTGCTGTAACTCCCCAGATGAGCGGCGCCCGGCAAGCGCCGCCACTATTTCTTCCATAGTAGAAAACCGCGCTTTGATATATGATGCGTATATCAAACATCATTTGGGAGGCCATGCCGATGCCCCGTATCGTCATCGATTTACCTGAAGAGGATCTCCGACAGCTGGATAACCTGAAAGCCATTCGCCGCGTGGCGCGGGCCGAAATAATCAGACAAGCCCTGGCCGGCTATCTGGCAAATAATCGCGCGGATGGCAATAACAACGCGTTTGGCTTGTGGAGAGACAAGCATATCGACGGGGTTGATTATGAAAATCAGCTCCGCGAGGAGTGGGAATGATGGCTCAATCGGTCCTGTTTGATACCAACATCCTGATTGATTATTTAAACGGTATTGCGCAGGCGAAAAACACCCTTGAAAAATTTAGCCACAAACCGGCCATCAGCGTTATTACCTGGATGGACGTGATGGTCGGCGCAAAAAAAATGTCCCTGGAGCAAGAAACCCGGACTCGCCAGTTTTTAGCCCAGTTTTTCTTGCTGCCGGTGACCGATGAAGTATCTGAACGCGCCGTTATAATCCGCCATGAAACCAAAATAAAATTACCTGATGCGATCATATGGGCGACGGCTCAGGTAAACGCCAGGACGCTGATTTCGCGCAACCCAAAAGACTTTGCCCCCGAGTCAGGCGTGATCGTGCCTTACCAGCTTTAGAAGATAAACCCTCCACCGCTATTTTTCCCTTCAATCGGAAAAGCCCGTCCACAGGCGGCTTAAGCCGTGATAACGTAGAAAGTATCAGGTAAGCGGGGTCATCCCGGCGTTAATCGCCCGGTGCGGCCAAAAAAGAGATAAAGGTGATATCGGTTATGACAAGCAAGAAAACGGCAACAGTATTGGTCAGCGCGGGGCGCAGCAAAAAATTTACCCAGGGATCGGTCAATCCCGTCATTCAGCGGGCCTCCTCTCTGGTATTCGATACCGTCGAGGACAAGAAGCACGCCGCCATCAATCGGACCAGGGGCGCGTTATTCTACGGCCGGCGCGGCACATTGACCCATTTCTCTTTGCAGGAAGCGATGGTCGAACTGGAAGGCGGCGCGGGCTGTGCGCTGTATCCCTGCGGCGCGGCGGCGATCGCCAATGCGATCCTTTCTTTCGTGGCGGCGGGCGACCATCTGCTGGTGACCGGCTCCGTCTATGAACCCACGCAGGGCTTCTGTAATACTGTCCTGAGTAAGATGAATATCGGCACCACCTATTTCGACCCGTTGATCGGCGCCGGCATCAGCGAGCTTATACAGCCAAACACCAGGGTCGTGTTCCTTGAATCGCCCGGCTCCATCACCATGGAAGTACAGGATGTCCCGGCGATTGTGCAGGCCGTTCGCCGCATCAATCCGGAGATCGTGATCATCATGGATAACACCTGGGCGGCGGGCGTGCTGTTCAAAGCGCTGGAGTTCGGGGTCGATATCTCGGTGCAGTCCGGCACCAAGTATATTGTCGGCCACTCCGATGCCATGCTGGGTACGGCGGTGGCGAACGAGCGCTGCTGGGTCCAGCTACGCGAGCATTCGTATCTGATGGGGCAAATGGTGGATGCCGATACCGCCTATGTCGCCAGCCGCGGCCTGCGTACGCTGGGGGTCCGGCTTAAACAGCATCAGGAAAGCAGTATTCGCATCGCAAAATGGCTATCTGAACGACCCGAAGTGGCGGTGGTCAATCACCCCGCGCTGCCGGAATGCAAAGGGCATGAATTCTACGTCCGCGATTTTAAAGGAAGCAGCGGCCTGTTCTCATTTGTATTAAAAGACAAACTGAGCAAAACGCAGCTGGCTCACTATCTGGATAACTTTGAGCACTTCAGTATGGCGTATTCATGGGGCGGCTTTGAATCGCTGATTCTGGCCAATCAGCCGGACGATCTGGCAGCGATCCGTCCGGCGGGGGGCGTTGATTTCAGCGGCACGCTGATTCGGTTACATATTGGGCTTGAAGACTGCGACGATTTAATCGACGATCTGACCAGCGGCTTTAACCGGATCAAGGAAGTGTGATAGACCTCCGGGCATATTCTTGATTTAACCGCGTCGGAGGGAGGGTAAAGCGTGTATCATGGTAAGGTATTTTGTTGACCGATACCGCTTTACCCTAACTTAACGATTATCCTAATAAACATTTAGCCTTAACAAATTAAGCTCTTAGCCCTGCGTTGCTATCCGCGTATTAAGCACGATAGGTGCGGCCATTTTGTTCCGTATCCATTTTCTTTAGGGCTTCAGTCACCTGGCAGGACGTAATATGAGTGTGGTTCACGACATTATTCAGGCGCTATGGCAGCAGGATTTCAGCGCGCTGGCCGATCCCCATGTCATCTGGGTGGTTTACGGTATTTTGTTTACCACCCTGTTTTTGGAAAACGGTTTGCTGCCCGCCTCTTTTCTTCCCGGCGACAGCCTGCTGCTGCTGACCGGAGCCATGATCGCCAAGGGCGTGATGAGTTTTATTCCCACCCTGCTGCTGCTGACGGTGGCGGCAAGCCTCGGATGCTGGTTCAGCTATCTCCAGGGCCGCTGGCTGGGGGATACCCGGCTGGTGAAAAGCTGGCTGTTGCAGTTGCCCGCCCACTATCATCAGCGGGCTTATCACCTGTTCTACCGTCACGGACTGGTGGCGCTGTTGATCGGCCGTTTTCTGGCCTTTATCCGTACGCTGTTGCCCACCATCGCGGGTATTTCCGGACTCAGCAATACGCGCTTTCAGATATTCAACTGGCTCAGCGGCTTCCTCTGGGTCGGCGGCATCGTCACCCTCGGCTACAGCGTGAGCCACATTCCGCTGATAAAGCGCTATGAAAACCAGGTGATGACGGCATTGATTCTTCTGCCCGTGGTGCTGCTGGTGAGCGGATTAATCGGCATGCTGGTTATGGTATGGCGCAAGAAACACTCCGCGGCCTGATCGCCCCCGCCGTCCGGCGCCAATAACGGCTAAAGCCCTCCCCTCGCAATGCGGCTTTAGCGCCCCAGGGCATATTCCTTAGCCCGCGAAACACGCCTCCGTTTCTCTACTATAATTAATCGATCTGCCCAATAGGGTGCAGCACCGATATCGCATCGGTAACGGGCTAGCCGCTCCCGTTAATCACTGATTAACAATTAAAAAGGAGAGTGATATGACGCAACCCAAACTTAAACTGGCTGACGGCAATATCATCCCCCAGCTGGGCCTCGGCGTCTGGCAGGCGAGTAACGAAGACGCGGTGACCGCCGTCACCGAAGCATTAAAAACGGGTTATCGCGCCATCGATACCGCCGCCATTTATAAAAATGAACAGGGCGTCGGCCAGGCGCTGCAATCCGTTGCTTTGCCGCGTGAAGAGCTGTTTATTACCAGCAAGCTGTGGAACAGCGATCAGAGAGACCCGCAGCGGGCATTGGAAGAGAGCCTGCGAAAACTACAGTTGGACTACCTGGATCTTTATCTTATTCACTGGCCGCTACCGCAGCAGGACACCTACGTGGAGGCCTGGCGCGGGCTGATTAAACTACAGCAGCAGGGGCTGGTAAAAAGTATCGGCGTCAGTAATTTCCACACCCAGCACCTGCAACGGCTGAAAGATGACACCGGCGTGTGGCCGGTTATCAATCAAATTGAGCTGCATCCGCTTTTCCAACAGCGCCAGCTTCATACCTGGAACGCCACCCACCGTATTCAGACCGAATCCTGGAGCCCGCTGGCGCAAGGCGGCGCGGGAGTATTCGATCGGCCCATTATCCGAAAACTGGCGGTGAAGTATGATAAAACCCCCGCGCAAATCGTCATCCGCTGGCATCTGGATAACGGACTGGTGGTCATCCCGAAATCCGTTACCCCGGCGCGCATCAGAGAAAATTTCGACGTGTTCGATTTCCGCCTGGATAAAGATGAACTGGGCGAGATAGCGAAACTGGACAGCGGCAAGCGCCTGGGTCCCAATCCCGATACGCAGGAAAAAGATTAACGCCTCCTCCCCTCGCCGGCCGCGCCGGCGATATTTTCACTGCGCTCAATCCGTTACCTGAAACTCATACACATCGCTGCGGCAGTATATTTCGCAATATTCCAGCAGGTCCCCCTGCGCGTTATAGGTATGCTGACGGCTTAACAGCAACGGCGACCCTACCGGCACGCCGAGATGCCCGGCGACGTCCGCCGGAGACGCCACCGCCTTTAGCCGATAGCGTTTTTTATCCGGGTAGATATTGCGCGCCGCCCAGTATTGATACAGAGAGTGTTCCAGCCGTTCCGGCTCCGGCAGCAGCTCCAGCGGGATCCAGGTGGTTTCCAGCGACGCCGGCTGCTCGTTAATCAACCGAACCCGCCGCAGGTGGGTGACCAGGGTATCTTTTGGCAATGACATCTCCTCGGCGATCGCGGCGGGAAGTTTCTTCCTGCGCCTTTCCAGCCACAGATTGCCCGCCGCGCCGCCCAGTTGCATAACCAAGGCGGTAAAACCCGCCTCATCGTCATCCAGAGAATAATTTAAATGCTGACAGACTCTGGTGCCGACGCCTTGCTGACGCACAATCAGGTCTTTTGCTTCCAGCAACGCCAAAGCGCGGGAAACCGTAACGCGGGACAACCCGATTTGCTGGGCGATCAATCTTTCCGCCGGTAAAAATTGACCGGCTAGCGCTTTGCGCTGGTCGATTGCCGACTCAAGCAGCGCGGCAAGTTGCATATAGCGAGGTGCTGAAGACGGTTCGGCCAGCCTGGCGCGCACCCAAAGAAGTAATTCCTGCATACCGCAGCCTTTTCATTGTTTTACGCTGTTTCCAGCATACGCAATTGTTAAACACAAATGCTAAACCGGATGCAAGGCGCAGAACAAAATTTACCATGTCTTGGATTGGCATCATAAAGGCCTTAAATTGGCCTTGCGCGATGGGTTTAATTTTCATACTCTGAGGAAAGAAGCGCCAACACCAGGGTCATTTTTAACGACCTACTATCAGAAAACCTCGCGCGCCATCTCCAGCAGACCGACAGCGACGCAACGAGGATGCCATCGGAGTGATGGATGCAGGTGCCGGTTCGCCCCTATTTGGCCGAACCGAGAACATTCCGCCCGCCCGACTCCCGATAATAATATCGTCGGCGAACCTGCCGACGTTACGCCTGAAACAGACGTATTCACCACGCTCCGACATTGATAAAAAAATCATACCCTGCCGGATCCGCTGGCGCCGACTAAGCTTTATGCTACGCTGAGAGTCGGTACGAAAAAGGAGCATGCCGCTATGAGGGACGCACGGCAAGACGCCGCAACACCACCGCAAAATAAAGTATGGAAAGTCGAAAACACCGGTATCGATTTGGTGCCGGAAGCCGAGCGCACCGGCAGGCCGCTGGAATTATTCTGGATCTGGTGCGCGGCTAATATCGGTATTCTCGGCATCGTCTACGGCGCCATTATCGTGTCGTTCGGTCTTTCCTTTATCCAATCAATCCTTGCCGCCATTCTCGGCGTGGCCAGCTTCGCGCTGGTCGGTTTCACTTCTTTTGCCGGTCAAATCGGCCGCACCGCCACGCTGACGCTCTCGCGCACGATTTTCGGCGTTAAAGGCAATATCGCGCCCACGGCATTCAGCTGGTTCAACCTGATGGGCTGGGAGGCGGTTAACCTGATTACCGGCACCCTGACGCTGTCCGCGCTGTTTGAAGCCACAGGGTTAAGCGGCAGCCACTCGCTGACCGCCGTTTGCCTGCTGCTTTTCGGCGGCCTGACGATTGCCGTCAGCATCCTGGGACAGAACACGCTGATCCTGCTGCAAAGCTGGATCACCCGTATTTTCGGCACCATGACGCTGGCGGTGGTGATTTATATTCTGTTCAACACCCCCTGGCATAAGGTGCTGTCGCTGCCGTCCGGCGACTGGTTAAGCGGATTTTTGCCCGCCGTTTCGGTGATTGCCGCCGGCACCGGCGTAGGCTGGACTATCGCCGGCGCGGATTACAGCCGCTATCAGAATCCGTCGTCCGGCCGCGGTCGCGTGTTTGCCGCCGTCGTCGGCGGCGCGGCGCTGCCGCTGGTACTGCTGATGCTGGCCGGTATTCTGCTGTCGTCCCAACTGCCCGATCTCGCCAGTTCGGCCAACCCGATAGCGCTGATTGGCACGGCGCTGCCGCCCTGGATGTCGGTGCCCTATCTGTTGACCGCCACGGCGGGCATCGTCACCATCGCGGTATTAAGCCTGTATTCCGCCGGCCTTAACCTGCTGACCATCGGCGTGAAAATGCGCCAGTCGGCGGCGGTGGCTCTCGACGCCGTGCTGGTGGTCGCCATCGCCATCTACGTGCTGTTTATTTCCGGCGACTTCCTGACGCCCTTTATCTCCTTTCTGATTTTCTGCGGCCTGTTCCTCGGCCCCTGGTCGGCGGTGTTTATTCTCGATTACCTGCTGATTCGCCGCCGCCATGGCTATGACCAGGACGCGCTTTTCGGCCTGAACGGCAAAAACCGCGGCGTACGCTGGGTTCCGCTGTTTTGCTGGCTGCTGGGCGCCATATCCGGCCTGATGGTGACGAAAACCGGCTTTATCGACGGGCCGCTGGCGCGGGGTATTTTCGCCGATTCCAGCCTGGGGCTGTTTGTCGCCTTCGGCGTCAGCCTGGTCGCCTACTGGCTCTATCTGCTGGTTAACCCGCAAGAGAAACGGGTATGACGCCGTTTGCGCCCGAACGTCCGGTAGTGGTGGTCGGCGGCGCCTGCGGCGATATGCTGCTGGCGCTGCCGCGCCTGCCGCGCCGCGGGGAAGATATTGAGGGGAAAGATCTCGGCCGGCAGATCGGCGGCTGCGCCTTTAACGTGGCCCGCGTCCTGCACCGCCTCAACGTGCCGATAATCAACGGCATGCCGGTGGGCAACGGGCCGTGGGGAAAAGCCGTCGCCGCCGCCATGGCGCAGATGAACCTGCCGGTGTTGATGCGCCATACGGAGATGGATAACGGCTGGTGCCTGGCGCTGACCGAGCCTGACGGCGAGCGGACGTTTATCGGTATTACCGGCTGTGAGGCGCACTGTAGCCGGGAAATGCTGCAACGGCTGGCGCCGCCCGACCATGCCCTGCTGTACCTCAACGGTTACGAACTGTTTGGCGACGGCGGCCGGGCGCTGCGCGAGTGGGCGCTGGCGCAGACGGCGCAAAAGCTGATTGATTTTGGCCCGCGTTTACCGCTGATCCCGGCGGATTTTATCGACGCGCTCTCCGGCAGCAATACCATCCTGACCTTGAATCGCGATGAAACCGAACGGCTATGCGGCGAGGGCGACCCGGTTTCACAGGCGCTGCGCTACGCCCGGCGCAGCGGTTTAACGCTGATTTGTCGTTTGGATAAGGAAGGAGCGTGGATTTGTCCCGCCGACGGCGAGCCGACCGCCGTGGCGCCCTACCCGGTAACGGTGGTGGATACCATCGGCGCCGGCGACGCGCACAGCGGCGGCCTGCTGGCCGGCCTGTCGGCGAACCGGCCGCTGCGCGATGCCGTCGATCTGGCCAATCAGGTGGCGGCCTGCGTGGTGGCCGGTCAGGGCGCGGCCGCCGCGCCGGACTGGGATACCCTGCGCCGGCGCTTCCCCACAGCGCGACAGCCGTAACCGGCCGCCGTCCGGCAGGCCGGCCTTAAACCGGCGCCTGCACGATAAGCTGCCCGGTCGAACCGCGATCGGCCATTTCCAGCGTTTGGCTGTAATACAGAAAGGGGAAAGCCTCTGACGACGGCTGGGTGAAATACACCAGCAGCTCTACGTCGCTATCCACCCAAACCGTATCCTTCCAGCCGCTGTCCTCTACCGGCACCGCCCCGCCGTTGACGCTGCGCACCAGAAACTTCACCCCCTGAATATGGAAGGGCTGGGGAGTATCCGCATGGATAAGCCAGCGCTCGCAGCGGCCCGGCTGCGTCTGCACGTCGGCGCGCGTCATATCCCACATCGCCCCGTTAATGCCCGGCAGGCTGTCGCCCAGACGGAACTCGCGGGTGCGGCTGATACCGCCTTCGATAATGTTATCCGCCAGCAGACGCATCGGCAGGTTATCGGTCACCAGAGGTAATAGCCCCGTGGGCTTAAGCGTTAATATCTGCGTCGAAATCAATATGCTGGACGGCTCAAACAATCCGCGCAGGCGATCCATAATCCCGGCGGACTCGCCGGCGGTCAGCGTCGCCTCATCCCCCTGCGACATATCGATCAGGATTTCCCGCCGTTCGCCCGGCGCCAGCGAGATCTGACTGACGGCCATCGGCGCCGGCAGCAACCCCTGATCGCTGGCGATAACGTGGATCGGGCGTCCGTCGCTCAGGCGCATGATATAGCGGCGGGCGTTCGAGGCGTTGACCAGCCGTAAGCGCACCCAGCCGCGGGACACCTCGACAAAGGGATTCTGCACGCCGTTGACCAGCAGTATATCGCCGACAAAACCGCCGCTGCCCGGCGGGTCGTAAATCGGCGCGCCGAAGCTATCCAGGCGTTTATCCTGAATAATCAGCGGAAAATCGTCCACGCCGTAGTGATTGGGCAGCGGCAAGGATTTACTGATGCTGTCTTCCACCAGCCACAGCCCCGCCAGCCCGTTGTAGACGTGCGGCGCCATGCGGTTCGGCGTATTGGCGTGATACCAGCAGGTGGCCGACGGCTGGCGGATCGGCAATACCGGCGACCAGTCCATACCCGGCGATATGATGCGCGCCGCGCCGCCCATCAGCGAGCCGGAAACCTGTAATCCGCCGATGGTCATGGACACCGGTTCAGTAAGCCGGTTGCTGTAAATCAGCTTGACGTCGTCCCCGTCAAACACGCGCACCGTCGGCCCCAGATAACGCCCGTTAATGCCCCAGACCGGCGTTTTACGATCGCCGCTGAAAGCCCAGTGGGCTCGTTGCATCGTCAGAAACAGCGGCTGCCCTCGGCGCGACTCCAGCAAGGGGGGGATCGGCAATGCCGTTGGCGTGCCGCTTACTCTCGCCGACAGGGGCCGGCTCCCCGCATACAACGCAAAACCCGATGCCTGAATAAACTGACGCCGGCTGAGTGACATAGTTGCTCCGTAAACCTGTTAAACCGTATGCAAAATGTAGCTTCCGAACCAAAAAGCGGAAGGTAATAAAATGAATTTAAACTGCCGGCAGCGCTGCCGGATGCATCATCCCCGCGGCCGTCGGGTTGTCACGTGGCGGTTTATTTTTTTTCCACCGCTTCACGTTCGGCGACTTCGGCGTCCAGCTGCGCCAGTTTGGCGGCCATCAGGTCATGACAGTGCGCCGCCAATTCACGTACCTGCTCTTTAGTGTAGGAACGGGTATCGACCGGCGGCAACATTTCCACAATCACATGGCCGTTATTCCAGCGGTTCAGCTTCACCTTATTGCTGGTGGTGGACACGCAAATCGGCACGATCGGCACTTCCGCGCTGATGGCGGCATGAAAGGCGCCGGTTTTAAACGGCAGCAGCCCGCGCCCGCGGCTGCGCGTGCCTTCCGGGAACATCCAGATCGAGATATTGTTCTCTTTGATGTGCTTGACCATCTGGGCGATGGTGCCGTGCGCTTTGGCCCGGTTGTCGCGGTCGATCAGCAGATTGCCCGTCAGCCAGTACAGCGGACCGAAGAACGGGATCCACAGCAGGCTTTTCTTGCCCACGGTGACCGTACGCGGCTGCACCGCGTTTGATGCGGTGACCATATCGTAATTATTCTGGTGATTGGCGATATAGATACATTTGCCGTAATGCGCCGCCTCCGGCGGGATCCTCAGCTCGACCTTCAGGCCGAATAGCCTGGAAAGACGCCCGAACATATGACCGAACGTCGCCACATGGCGTGGATTTTTAGGACTGAAAAGACAGTAAATGGAGCCAAAAATACAGATCAGCAGCGAAAATAGAATCACCACGATAAAACGAAGAATGAATAACATAACAACCTCATTAGCCAACTGCCGCTAGTATATACCTTTCATCAACGCTAGTGGCTATCGCGACGTCGCTATAAAACATAATGGCCTTTTTTGCTGGCTGGATAGCGATCCGTTCAGCGGACAAAAACCTCCGGGAGCGGGCAAAACGGGGGAACAGGCGGCCGCGACGGGTTGCCGCCTGTTTCCCCGGCGTGGATGATTTACTCTTCGCTGCTGCCGTCGCCCGGTCGTTTCGGCGCATCGACGTCAATGCGATCGATACGTTGCAGGCCGCGCAGCAAGGTGCCTTTCCGTCCGCGCTCGGACTGGTATTTCTGGAGCTCGTTGGCGCGCAGAACCAGTTTGCGTTTACCGAAGTACAGCGTCACCGACGCCTGCGGGGGCAGCAGCAGCAGCCAGGTCAGGCGATCTTTGCCGCTGGCGAAGTCCGCCGACGAAATAGAGATAATTTTATTGCCTTTCCCTTTCGACAGCTGCGGCAGGTCGGAAACCGGGAACAGCAGCATCCGGCCCGCGGCGGTGATCGCCAGCAGCGTATTGTCGTCTCCGTTGATCTCCAGCGGCGGCAGCACCTTGGCATTGTCCGGCAGGGTGATAATCGCTTTGCCGGCGCGGTTGCGCGCCACCAGATCGTTAAAGGTGCAGACAAACCCATAGCCGGCGTCGGACGCCATCAGCAAGGGCTGATCGTCCGCGGCCATCAGCACCTGCTCAACGGTCGCCCCCGGCGGCGGCGTCAGCTTGCCGGTCAAGGGTTCGCCCTGTCCGCGCGCCGAAGGCAGCGTCAGCGGATCGAGCGCGTAGCTGCGGCCGGTCGAGTCAATAAATACCACCGGCTGATTGGTTTTACCCCGGGCGGCGGAGCGGAAGCTGTCGCCGGCTTTATAACTCAGCCCGGACGGATCGATATCATGCCCTTTGGCGCTGCGCACCCAGCCCATCTCCGACAGCACGATGGTGACCGGCTCCGAAGGCACGAAGTCATGCTCGCTCATCGCTTTCGCTTCAGCGCGCTCCTTCAGCGGGGAACGGCGCTCGTCGCCGTAGGTCTGGGCGTCCGCCTGAATTTCCTTTTTCAGCAGGTTGCTCAGCTTACGTTCAGACGCCAGCAAAGCCTGCAAATGGTCGCGCTCTTTCGCCAGATCGTCCTGCTCGCCGCGGATTTTCATCTCTTCCAGCTTGGCCAGATGGCGTAATTTCAGTTCCAGAATCGCTTCGGCCTGGGTTTCGCTCAGGCTGAACTGGCGCATCAACACCGGCTTCGGCTCGTCTTCCGTACGGATGATGTGGATCACTTCATCAATATTGAGGAACGCAATCAGCAACCCTTCCAGAATGTGCAGGCGCTTAAGCACCTTCTCCAGCCGGTAGTTCAAGCGGCGGCGCACGGTATCTCGGCGGAATACCAGCCATTCGGTCAGGATTTCAACCAGCCCTTTAACGCCGGGACGGCCATCCAGACCGATCATATTCATATTGATGCGGTAGCTTTTTTCCAGATCGGTGGTGGCGAACAGATGGTTCATCACCTGATCCAGATCGATGCGGTTGGAGCGCGGCACCAGCACTAAACGGGTAGGGTTTTCGTGGTCCGACTCATCGCGCAGGTCTTCAATCATCGGCAGCTTTTTGGCGCGCATCTGGCTGGCGATCTGCTCCAGCACCTTGGCGCCGGAAACCTGATGGGGCAGCGCGGTGATCACCGCTTCGCCATCCTCTTTCTTCCAGATGGCGCGCATACGCACCGAACCACGCCCGTTCTGGTAAATTTTACGCACTTCGTCGCGCGGGGTAATGATTTCCGCTTCGGTGGGGAAATCCGGCCCCTGAACGTGCTGCAACAAATCCTCCAGCGTGGCGCCGGGCTTATCGATCAACGCCACGGCGGCGGCGGCGACTTCGCGGATATTGTGCGGCGGGATATCGGTCGCCATCCCGACGGCGATCCCGGTGGTGCCGTTAAGCAGAATGTTCGGCAGACGGGCAGGCAGCATTTTCGGCTCCTGCAGGGTACCGTCGAAGTTCGGCACATAGTCCACCGTGCCCTGCCCCAGTTCGTTAAGCAGCAGCTCGGCGTATTTGGACAGCCGGGATTCGGTATAACGCATCGCCGCGAACGATTTCGGATCGTCCGGCGCCCCCCAGTTCCCCTGGCCGTCCACCAGCGGATAGCGGTAGGAGAAGGGCTGCGCCATTAACACCATCGCTTCGTAACAGGCGCTGTCGCCGTGCGGATGGTATTTACCCAATACGTCGCCCACGGTACGGGCGGATTTTTTAAACTTGGCGCTGGAATTCAGGCCCAGCTCCGACATGGCATAGACAATGCGGCGCTGCACCGGCTTCAGCCCATCGCCGATAAACGGCAACGCCCGGTCCATGATGACGTACATCGAGTAGTTCAGGTACGCATTTTCAGTAAACGTGTGCAGCGCCAGGCTTTCCGCGCCGTCATGCGTAATCTCGCTCATTTATCTCATTTCCTCACATCGCGGCGCGATTATTACTCTCTTCGGCGCGCCGCACAGCGGTATGGTCGGCGGGAATAATACCTTATCCGGCTAGGTTCTGTCACAAACAACGGCGGCGGTACGCCGCGTTCGCCATCTACGGTTTCAACCTGAAAAAGTCGGCTCCGCCATCGCCGCCGCCAAAGGTTTTATTAAGAATTATTCATCATCATTGCAACAGCAAATGATAATGATTAACATATGATAATAATTATCATTCCCTTATTTTTTATAGTGTTATCGCCGTAAATTTCGGGTCGCCGCAAGGCAGATCCTTTTGTTTTCCGCCATCGCCATTGATTGCCGGCACCGCTATCGACGGTGCCGGTCGGACAGTTCCATAGTAAAGAGTATCATCATGATAATTAATAAGAATTTAAATCAAATCCTGCTCACCGGGGTATTAGCCGGCGTCGCGTTCAACGGCGCTGCCGCCAGCGCCCAAAATCAGACCGCTTCAGCCAGCCAGTCCGAACCGACGGGTGACGTAATGACCGTTTACTCACCTAAAATCGAGAGGAAGGCGGGCTCCGAGGTGACGATAACCGCTGATGAAATGCAGAAAAACGGCGGCAACGACTTCCGCAACATCATGCGCTACCAGCCGCTAATCAGCGCGCCGGGCGTCGCCAGCGGCGTCAGCGCGGGCAAAAGCGGCTACGATCGCGGCGGCGCCAGCGGCTACAACATTCGCGGTCTGGAAAACAATCGGGTTTCCATTGATATCGATGGCGTTGAACTACCGTCTTCCACCGATCGCGGCACATCCACCGTCAGCGGTCGCCGCCAGACGGGCAGCACCGGCATTGGCCGCGGCGATTATCTTGACCCCTATCTGTACGGTTCGGTGGAGATCGAGTCCGGCGCCACGTCGGTCGACAACAGTAATAACGCCTTGGGCGGCTCGGTCTCTTTCAAACCGAAATCCGCCAACGATTATCTCAATATCGACAAGCACAGCTATTTCGGTTATCAGGCCGGGTATGATTCCGCCAACCGTAGTTTCCACAACGGCATTACCGCGGCCGGCGGCGACGACACCCTGCGCGGCGTGGTTGTTATCAGCCGCCGCGACGGCAATGAAACCGAGAACCACCGCGACGCCGCTATTGACAGCACCCCGGCCAACTGGCACTCCAACGCGGTACTGGCGTCCGCCATCTGGCAAGCGACGAATGCGCATCAGTTGACCGCCACCGTCGATTATTATCACAAAACCAACCACGCCGATTTCCCGACCTGGAGCATGAACGCATCGGGCGTCTCTTCCCTGGACGGCAGCACCTCATATCAGGATAGTCAGACCCGCCGCTGGGGATTCAGCCTGACGGATCTCTATACGCCGCAAGATTTCGCGCTGTTCGACAGCCTGAATACCAAACTGTTCTATACCCAGACCGAAGCGCACGACTACACCGTCACGGACGCTTCCACGCCGACTTCCGTCTGGAGCAACTATGATACCAACGGCTTTGGTCTGGAAAGCAAGGCCGCCAAGGAGTGGCGCAACCACAGTTTCAGCTACGGTTTCAATGCCCGCCAACAGCGCACCGAGCGTCCGTTCACGGCGCAAAATCTGACGGCTGGCGGCATGAGTATCGATCTGGGACGACCGCAGGCGGACAGCAAAATCGCCAATCTGGGGGCTTTCGTACAGGACAAGATAACCTGGGAGCTGGCTGGCCGCGAATTCTCGGTAGCGCCGGGGGTGCGCTTCGCCTGGCAGCACGCCGAACCGAAGAACGCTTCCAATCTGTTTACCAATACCAATGGTAATGTGACTGCGGACGAAGCCGCCGGCATGTACGGCACCAATGCCGATGGACAGGTGATGCCATCCATCGCTTTCCAGTACCACCTCACGCCCGACCTGCTGGCTTACGTTCAATACCGGCGCGGCGCCCAGTTCCCCACCGACGGGCAGCTCTACGGTTCCTGGGCTCTCGGCTATTTCGGCACTTCCAGCAGCTACGCCGTCTTGAGCGATCCGAACCTGAAAACCGAAACCAGCGATAACTACGAACTGGGGCTGAAAGGGCAGATTGTAGAAGGGGTCACGCTGAGCGCGGCGGCATTTTACAGTGATTATAAGAACTTTATCGCCAACGGCTACTATCGCCGCGCCGATAATCCCGACCTGTTCGCCCGCGTGCCGGACAGCATCAGCACGCTTTATCTGACCGAGAACCGCGATAAAGCCTATATCTACGGCGGCGAAATCAGCGCCCAATTCAACCTCGGCACCTGGTTCGAACAGGCGAACGGCTTCAAAGCCCGTCTGGCCTACGGCTATAGCGAAGGGGCATCAAAATCCAGCGCCAACGGGGACGCGTACGTCAACCTGGACTCGGTAACGCCGCAAAAAGCGGTGGTGGGAATCGCCTATGACGATCCGTCCAACACCTACGGCGCCGCGCTGACCGCCGCCTTCAACAAAGGTAAAACCGCCACCTACGCGGCGGGGCGCAAGCTTCCTTCCAGCGGAAACAATCTGGGCTCCGACGACTACACTTTTATGCGTGTACCGGGCCATGGATTGGTGGATCTAAGCGCTTACTATCGCCTCTCTCCAAACGTGAGGCTGAGCGGCGGCATCTACAACCTGACCGACCGCAAATACTGGGATTATCAGACCAGCCGTAATATCGAGGCGTCCACCAGCAACAACGCCAGCGATATCAACTACTACAATCAACAGTTGGCCGTGGCCCCCGGCCGCACCTTCCAGCTTGGCGTCAATGTGGATTTCTAATTCCGACCGGCGTCAGGGCATAAGCCCTGACGCCCCGCGTCCGCCTCAACCCAGACGGGATCTTAGCTGCTTGCGGAGCTTTTTCGCCCCGCTTAGCGCGTTATATGACATAAACCGCTGTCCGTTAATGGCCGACAAGATTGAATTTCGCGATGCCGTCCCGCTTCAGTTGCTCCACCAGCTGCAATTCCCAGTCGATGTACCCCTGCATGGCCGATTTCGGACTATCAACGCCCTCATAGGGCCGTTTATAAACGTCATCAACCGGAATCAGGGTAAAACCGAACCCCTGCTCCAGCGGAAGGCGGGCATCGCACCAGCCGCGAGTTCCTCCCGCCAGCGCAAAGCAGCGTTTGTCGGTCAGGCGTTCAAGTTCGGGCAACGTCGCACGCGCCAACTCGCCATCGGCGGAGGTCAGAACCAGATTTTCCGCGCCGGAAAGCGCGGGCAGCAGTTGCGGCAGATAAATCCCCGGACAGAACAGGGCGCCGGGGACGTGGCCTTTGGCATAGGCGCTGCTGCGCGATAAATCGATGACCGCCGTTTTGCCCTGCTCCAGCCAACGAGACAGCGTTTCCGGCGTAACGGTCGAAGCGGCCGTCGCCGGCGCTTTCTCCGGCGGCGCGACGGCGGGTTTCAAATCCGCCGCCAGCCCGCCGGCCAGCACGGCGACGTCTTTCCAGCCCATCTGGCGCAGCCAGGAGGCGGCGATCGCCGCGCGCACGCCGTCATCGTCGGCCAAGACGATACGGGCGTTGCGGATGCCGATATATTCGTCCGTCGCCTGCACCAGCTGCCCTCCGGGGGCGTGCCGGAACCCTTCGGCCCTGACGAGCCGATACTCTTCCGGGCTGCGCACGTCGAAGCAGAACAGGCTGCGGGCGTCCGACTCCGCTCGCCACGCCCGCAGCTCGTCACCGGTGATAAAGCGCCCCCCCGCCCGTTGCGCCAGGGCCTCGGCGGCGGCGCGCGCTTTGTGCAGGTTCTCCGCGCCGACCCGCTCCGGCGCTCTGCGGTCGGCGCCGTATTCCAGTTGAAAACCGGCGATCAGCCAGCCGATGGTGCCATTGCGCAGCGCGACGACATGCTTGAACAGCCCGGAATTAATCAGCGACTGCGCGCCGATAATCGAGCGCGTCCGGCCCGCGCAGTTCACCACGATCGTCGTTTCCTCATCCCTGACCAACTCCGCGGCGCGCAAGACAAGCTCCGCGCCGGGAGCGCTGATCGAACCGGGTATCGTCATCACCTGATATTCGGAAAACGGCCTGGCGTCGAGAATGACGATATTGTCGCCATTACCGATGCGTTCCTGTAACGCTTGCGCCGTAATCATCGGCGTATTGGCATAGTGCGCGACCCACTCGCCGAACGCTTTCGAAGGCACGTTGACGTCACGAAACAGTTCGCCGCCGGCCCGCAGCCAGGCGGCCAGATCGCCCTTCACCGCGACGATATCTTCGTAGCCTTTCGCCGCCAGCCGCCGGTACGCCGTTGGCGCCAGCCCTTTGTCGGCATCAAACAGGACGACGGGCGCCCGGCGGTTCGGCACCAGACGCGCGACGCTCACCTCCAGCTCCGACAAGGGGATATTCACCGCCAGATAAGGCTGGGCCCGGCTGAACTCCCCCTCTTCCCGCAGGTCGATAAACGCGAACTCGCTCTCCGAGCGCAGCAGCGCCAGAGTCTGTTCGATATCGATATAGGATAATGCGCGCTCATTACTCATGGATCACATACTCTTTAACGTTGGCTTTTTCGGTTATGACTCAGATGCGTTGCGATGGTATTTTTCAATGTAAGCACCGATGACTTTTTCATGTATTTCAAATGAACGGGAAAATCGGTAGTGAAAAAACCAATGAAAGGACTTAAGTTTCTTTAGGATATAGCGCGCAAAGACATAATAAAAATACAATAATAAATTATATGATTATTATTCTTAGAAATAATGCGGATGTAAAAGCAGTATTTCACCTATGGTTAGTTTTATACAAAATATAGCGAACCCTGCGCGCCGCCAATCCCGGCGACACGCGGAAAACAGGCGGGTTATACTTCGATCTCCGCCCGGTCGCCTTTCTCCTGCAGCCAGTTGCGCCGATCTTCCGCCCGCTTTTTCGCCAGCAGCATATCCATCATCGCCATCGTCTGGTCGATATCTTGGTCGTTGATCGTCAACTGCACCAGCCGGCGGGTATTGGGATCGAGCGTAGTTTCCCGCAGCTGCAGCGGGTTCATTTCACCCAGCCCTTTAAAGCGCTGCACGTTGGGTTTGCCCTTTTTACGCTTGAGCTGTTCCAGCACGCCCGCTTTTTCCTCTTCATCCAGGGCGTAATACACCTCTTTGCCGAGATCGATGCGGTACAGCGGCGGCATCGCCACATAGACATGGCCGCCCTTCACCACCGAGCGGAAATGACGCACGAACAGGGCGCACAGCAGCGTGGCGATGTGTAAGCCGTCGGAGTCCGCATCCGCCAGGATACAGATCTTGCCATAGCGCAACTGACTCAGGTCGTCGCTATCGGGATCGATGCCGATGGCCACCGAAATATCGTGCACTTCCTGCGAGGCCAGCACCTCATCGGAGGAAACTTCCCAGGTGTTCAGAATTTTGCCCTTAAGCGGCATAATCGCCTGAAATTCGCGCTCTCGCGCCTGCTTGGCGGAGCCGCCCGCCGAGTCCCCTTCCACCAGGAACAGTTCGGTGCGGTTAAGATCCTGCGAGGTGCAGTCCGCCAGCTTGCCGGGCAGCGCGGGGCCGCTGGTCAGCTTTTTGCGCACCACCTTTTTGGCCGCGCGCATGCGGCGCTGGGCGCTGGCGATCGCCAGTTCGGCCAGCTGTTCCGCCGCCTGGATATTCTGGTTCAGCCACAGGCTGAACGCATCTTTCACCACGCCGGAAACAAACGCCGCGCACTGGCGTGAAGAGAGGCGCTCTTTGGTTTGCCCGGCGAACTGCGGATCCTGCATCTTGACCGACAGCACATAGGCACAGCGCTCCCAGATATCGTCGGCGCTCAGCTTTACGCCGCGCGGCAGGATATTGCGGAACTCGCAGAACTCGCGCATGGCGTCCAGCAGACCCTGGCGCAGACCGTTAACGTGCGTGCCGCCCATCGGGGTGGGGATCAGGTTGACGTAGCTTTCGGTCAGTAGCTCCCCCCCTTCCGGCAGCCACAGCAGCGCCCAGTCCACCGCCTCGGTGTCGCCGGCAATCGCTCCCAGAAACGGCTTTTCCGGCAGGGTGATCAAGCCGTTCACCGCTTCGCACAGGTAATCGTTCAGCCCGTCCTGATAGCACCAGCGCTGCTCGGTATTATTGACCTTATCTTTAAAAACGATTTCGACGCCGGGACAGAGCACCGCCTTGGCTTTCAGCAGATGCGTCAGGCGGGAAACGGAAAAACGCGGGCTGTCGAAGAATTTTTCATCCGGCCAGAAGTGAACGCGGGTGCCGGTGTTGCGGCGGCCGCAGGTGCCGGTGACGGTAAGATCCTGCACTTTGTCGCCATTCTCAAACGCCATGTCGTACACCTGGCCGTCGCGCCGCACCGTCACTTCCACCCGCGAAGAGAGCGCGTTGACCACCGAGATCCCCACGCCGTGCAAGCCGCCCGAAAACTGATAGTTTTTATTGGAGAATTTACCGCCCGCGTGCAGGCGGCACAGAATCAGTTCAACCGCCGGGACGCCCTCTTCAGGATGGATATCCACCGGCATCCCGCGGCCGTCATCAACCACTTCCAATGACTGATCGGCGTGCAAAATCACGTCAATACGGCGCGCATGTCCGGCCAACGCCTCATCGATGCTGTTGTCTATCACCTCTTGCCCTAAATGGTTGGGGCGAGAGGTGTCGGTATACATTCCCGGGCGACGGCGCACCGGTTCCAGTCCGCTGAGTACTTCAATCGCATCGGCGTTATAACTTGATTGCGTCATGGTTTGATTTAATTCGTTGTTTTAAATGATAAGTGGTGAACTATACCGCTGGTGCGTCATGCGCGAAAGAGCGGCGGGCAAGGTTCATTTGCGCACTGTCGTCATCATCGCTGCCGGTACCCTGTTGATCAGTCTGGCGCGAGCCCCAGAAAATTCACGATGGGCGAAAAAAAGCGCTCAAATCCGACAAAGGCATGATTGCCCCCTGATTCCACCGTCTGGCGGCAGGACGTGTAATAAGCGACGGCCTGACGATAATCCAGCACTTCATCTCCGGTCTGCAACAGCAGCCACAGCAAATCAGGCGACTCCAGCGGCTCAACCTGCATGACCTTGAGATCGTAAACGTGCCGCGACTCTAGCACATATTGCTCGCCCGTGTAGGGGTTCTGATACTCCCCCAGATGGTCGAGCAGCAGTTCAAACGGCCGCACGGCCGGATTCACCACGACGGCGGGCAAGGTGAAACACTGGGATAGCCAGGTGGCATAATAACCGCCGAGCGAAGAGCCGACAATGCCCAGCGGGCGGCCCGCATGCGCCAGCACCAGCGACTCCATCAGCTCGGCCGCTTCATCAGGATAAGGCGGAAGCTGCGGCGTCAGCATTTCAATCGCAGGATGATGAACCGCCAGCCACGCTTTCAGCGCCGTGGCTTTTGCCGAATTGGGCGTGCTGTTGAAACCGTGCAGATAGAGTAAGGTCGGCATCAATAACCGTCCGAATTCATATCCGGCAGGAATTCATTGCCCGGCAGACGAAACACCTCGGTTTCCAGCTGGCCGTCCGGCATTAAATCCAGATAACGCCAGCCGGGCGCCACGTCGTCGATGGCGAAACTGGTGCAATGGGGTTTGAACTGAACGCAGGTGGAGGGCGTAGCCAGCAGACGACGGCCGTGCCAGCCGAGATCCAGCTCCTGATGAATATGCCCGCAAAGAATGGTATTCACCCGCGGGTAACGGGCCAGTATCGCCGCCAGACTGTGCGCGTTGCGCAGGCTGTGCTGGTCCAGCCAGGTACAGCCGGAAGGATGGGGATGATGATGCAGCAGCAAGAGCGTGTAGCGATCCGGCTGGCTTTGCAGAGTGCGTTCCAGCCATTCGAGCTGATAATCGCTCAACTCGCCGTGGGGCACGCCAAAAACCTGGCTATCCAGCAAAATAGTCTGCCACTTATCGCCCAGCAGCACATGCTTGGACGGCGCAATGCCCGCTTCCGCCAGCGCATCCACCATCGCCGGCTGAAAATCATGATTACCCGGCAGCCACACGCAGGGCGCGGACAGTTGCCGGATCCCGCGGGAAAAATGGCGATAGGCTTCCAGCGAGTGGTCCTGCGCCAAATCGCCCGTCGCGACGATTAAATCAACCGCATACTGCTGAGCCTGTATGGCATCCAGCACCGCGTGATAACTGCGGTATGTGTTAATACCCAGCAGTGTTTCATGCTCGCCGGCAAAAAGATGGGTATCCGTTATTTGTAAAATCCTGATTCTGGCCCCATTCGCCACAGGAAGTGTCAACAGGCTTTCCAAATGATGGTGTCCTTGGTTACTTAAATCTGTCTAACAAACCGGGATCGACATCGAACCATACGCCAAACAATATTTTAGCCAATCAGCAAGAAACTGATTAATCTGATGCTTTTCGTCACGCTGATGTAACTTATTATTCGGATAATCATAACGTGCTTTAAAGCGAAAGATCTGCTGACTGGCACACACTTCCGCAACCAGCGCGTCATGATACAGCCTGACCGTCATCATCGGCAGGCTCCAGTAGCTTACCGCCGGCGCGACCTGCTTAATCTCCACCAGCGAAGTGTAGCGGGTAGACTCAAGAATCGTTAAACGATAGACAGCATGATTAACGCGATAAACCGCGGTTTCACCGACTTCGTCGATACGGGGCAGCAAACGCCGTAACTGCATGAAATTGGTTTCGCACAGCCTCATCATTGCCGGGAAATCCGGGGTATAACGCTTCATAAATTCAACCCGCCCACGTGTTTCGCAGTTTTTCATGGTGCAACGCCAACCATTGCAAGGCAATGACGGACGCTGCGTTATCGATAATCCCATCCTCAACCCACTGATAAGCCTGTTCACGGCTGACGACATGCACCCGGATATCTTCGTTTTCCTCCGCCAGCCCGTGAATGCCGGCCGCGGTGCGGGCATCCACCTCGCCGACCATAACGGTCAGACGTTCGCTGGTGCCGCCGGGGCTGGCAAGATAGCTGACGATTTGCCGGCAGCGGCCGACGGCCAGTCCCGCTTCTTCCTGCGCTTCCCGGCGCGCCACCTGCTCCAGGCTCTCTCCCGGTTCAATCATGCCCGCCACCAGTTCAAGCAGCCAGGGGGAGACGCTGGTGTCATAGGCGGCAATGCGGATCTGCTCGGCCAGCACCACCTCGTCGCGCACCGGATCATAAGGTAACAGGACAACCGCATGTCCGCGCTCAAAAATCTCGCGGCTGACTTCCTCGCTCATCTCGCCGTTAAACAGGCGATGACGGAAACGATAGCGCACCAGTGAAAAAAAACCGTTGTATAATTTTTCACGTGCGATAATTTCCACATCGTCTTTATCGAAAGTAACCGGGCTGGGTACTGAATGCGCCATGACTAAGCTCCTGTAACGGGTATCGGTGGAATCAGCCATTGTATGGCGAAAATCCCGCTCATCAAACTCGCGGTTGTTTGTGGTAGATTTGCATCAAGGCAGAATCCGTCGTCTGCATAGCAGGCATTATTACCGTAAACCGTTTTCATACGGCAAGCGTAGCCTCAGGCCCGAATAGTCCGGAATCGCCTGAACCGGCGGGTTTCACGGAAAGATGGCACATTCAGCTACCTTATCCTATTGGCAGATTCTGATAGAATCGACGATTATTCGTTATATCGACAGCGCTACCATAGCGACATTGCTGCACAACAAGGAATGCAAATGAAGAAATTGCTCCCTCTTCTGATTGGTCTGAGCCTGGGCGGTTTTAGTGCCATGGGGCAGGCAGAAAATCTGTTACAGGTCTATCAGCAGGCTAAAACAACCAACCCGGATTTACGCAGCTCGGCAGCAACCCGCGACGCAGCGTTTGAAAAAATCAACGAAGCCCGAAGCCCGCTGCTGCCGCAGCTGGGTTTAGGCGCGGATTATACCTATAACAACGGCTATCGCGACAACGACGGCGTGGACAGCGATGTGAAAAGCGCGTCATTGCAATTGACGCAAACCCTGTTCGATATGTCCAAATGGCGCGCCCTGACGTTGCAGGAAAAACAGGCCGGTATCGAAGATGTCACTTTTCAGAGCGCGCAACAGGCGCTGATCCTTAATACCGCCACCGCCTATTTCAACGTTCTGCGCGCGATCGACTCCCTCTCTTATATCAACGCGCAGAAACAGGCGATTTATCGCCAGTTGGATCAAACCACCCAGCGCTTTAACGTCGGCCTGGTGGCGATTACCGACGTACAGAACGCCCGCGCGCAGTATGACAGCGTGTTGGCAAATGAGGTTCTGGCGCGCAATACGCTGGATAACGCATTAGAAGTGCTGCGGCAGGTAAGCGGTAATTTCTACCCGCAGCTGGCGGGATTGAATATCGAACGTTTTTCGACCCAGAAACCGGAAGGGGTGAACAACCTGCTGAAAGAGGCGGAAAACCGCAACCTGAATCTCTTATCGGCGCGATTGAGCCAGGATCTGGCGCGCGAACAAATCCGCTACGCGCAGACCGGGCACCTGCCGACGCTGGATCTGACCGCATCGACCAGCGTAAGCGATACCAGATACTCCGGTTCTCAAACGCGTAACAGCAATCAGTTCAATGACAGCGACGCCGGTCAAAACCAGGTTGGCATCAACTTCACGCTGCCGCTGTATAGCGGCGGCGCCACCAGCTCGCAGGTGAAACAGGCGCAGCACAGTTTCGTTAGTTCCAGCGAACTGCTGGAAAGCGCTCACCGTACCGTCGTCCAGACCGTACGCTCGTCGTTTAACAATATTTCCGCCTCCATCAGCAGCATCAACGCTTATAAGCAGGCCGAAGTTTCCGCGCAAAGCTCACTGGATGCGATGGAAGCCGGCTATCAGGTAGGAACCCGAACCATCGTCGACGTGCTGGACGCCACCACCACGCTGTATAACGCCAAGCAGCAGCTTTCCAGCGCCCGTTATGATTACCTGATTAATCAGTTGAATATCAAATCCGCGCTGGGCACGCTGAACGAATCCGATCTGCAAACGCTGAATGCCGCGCTAGGCCAGCCGGTGTCGACCACGCCGCCGGTCGCCGACGATAACGGCGCCGCGCCGCTGGCCGGCACCACGACGGCATCGTCCGGATTGCTGCGGTAATTCCGACGCCAGGGGAACATGTTGTTCCCCTCAGACCATTGACAGAGCCNACGGTAGGCCCGGGTATCTCCGGCTTACAGGCGACTTTGTCAGCAACCTCCCCTTTTTCCCCTCCGGAGCGCTGCCGGTCAGATAAAGCGAAGCGCCGCACAACTGAATGTATAGCAACGTAAAGAGTGGCTCGGTTACCGCCATTGGTGCTTTAAATTCAAGCAGCCTTCCCCTATTCTTAAGCGCAATTGTTAACAATTGGGCATGATGTCTTTTCTCTGGGATTAACACGATGAAACGCACCAAAAATATCAATCAGGAAACTTTCCGCAAAGGGTGGCGAACCTATCGTTTGGCGCCCATCGCGCTGGCGGTCAGTACGGTATTCATACTGGCCGGCTGTGAGCAGGCCGATGAAACGGTTTCGCTGTATCAGAACGCCGACGACTGCTCCGCCGCCAATCCGTCCATGAGCGCGCAATGCACCACGGCATACAATAACGCGTTGAAAGAGGCGGAAAAAACCGCGCCGAAATACGCCACCCGCGAAGACTGCGTCGCCGAGTTCGGCGAAGCGCAGTGTACTCAGGCGCCGGCGCCCGCACAGGCCGGGGTAGGCTCAGGCGCGGCCGCTGAATCCCAGCAGAGCGGCAGCTTCTGGATGCCGCTGATGGCCGGCTACATGATGGGCCGGATGATGGGCGGCTCAGGTTTCGCGCAGCAGCCGCTGTTTACCTCGAAATCGCCGACCAGCCCGGCCAACGGCAAGTTTGTCGATGCCAGCGGTAAAAATTACGGCAACGCGACGACCGGCCGCAGCATCAACGTACCGAAAACGGCGCTGGCTCCTAAACCGGCCACCACCAACACCGTTACCCGCGGCGGATTTGGCGAAACCGTCGCCAAACAGACCAGCATGCAGCGCAGCAACGCCAGTTCCAGCACTTCCCGTAGTATGGGTGGCTGAGGACCTATTTAATGAAGCGGATTGAAATTAAGGAACGCCCCGACTGGCGTGAGAAAGCCACTGAATTCGGCTTCCGTTTTCACACCATGTACGGCGAACCCTACTGGAGTGAAGAGGCGTATTATCAGTTTACCCTCGCCCAGATTGAAGAGCTGGAAGATACCACCGCGGAGCTGCACCAGATGTGCCTGCAGGTGGTGGAAAAGGTCGTTAACAGCGAAGCGCTGCTGGCAAAATTCCGCATCCCCAAACACACCTGGGAATTTGTCAGAAACTCATGGCGCACCAACCAGCCGTCGCTCTATTCACGCCTCGATCTGGCTTATGACGGCAAAACGCCGGCCAAGCTGCTGGAAAATAACGCCGATACGCCGACATCGCTCTACGAAGCGGCGTTTTTCCAGTGGCTGTGGCTGGAAGATCAAATCAAGGCCGGGCAGCTGCCGCAAACCGCCGATCAGTACAACAGCATCCAGGAAAAGCTGATCGAACGTTTTGAAGATCTTAAACTGAACCACGGCTTCGGCCTGCTGCATTTCGCTTGCTGTCAGGATACGGAAGAAGATCGCGGCACGGTGCAATACCTGCAGGACTGCGCGCTGGAAGCCGGTCTGCCGAGTGAATTTCTGTATATGGAAGAAATCGGCCTCGGCGAAAAAGGCCAGTTTACCGATCTGGAAAATCAGGTCATCAGTAACCTGTTCAAGCTCTATCCGTGGGAATTCATGCTGCGCGAGATATTCTCCACCAAGCTGGAGGACGCCGGCGTGCGCTGGCTGGAGCCCGCCTGGAAAAGCATTATCTCCAATAAGGCGCTGCTGCCGATGCTGTGGGAAATGTTCCCCAACCACCCGAACCTGCTGCCCGCCTATTTCACCGAGGATGAACACCCTGCGCTGGAGAATTACGTCATCAAGCCGTTGTTTTCCCGCGAAGGCGCCAATATTCAAATCGTGGAAAACGGCAGGGAAATCGCCGCGGTGGGCGGGCCATACGGCGAAGAGGGCAAGATCATCCAGCAGTACCACCCCCTGCCCAGGTTTAATGACAGCTATACGCTGATCGGCAGTTGGCTGGTAAACGATCGGCCCTGCGGCATCGGCGTCCGAGAAGACCGCGAGTTGATCACCCAGGATCTGTCGCGTTTCTACCCGCATACTATCGTGGATTGACGGTCAATCATCGTCGCCCGGTATTGAACGGCAATCCCGCTCTACCTCCCCGGCAGGTCAAGGATGGAACCGAACAGCTCGCGCGTATAGTCATGCGCGGGCCGGTCGAATATCTGCCGGGTCGTCCCGGACTCAACGATGCGCCCCGCCTGCATCACATGAATACGGCCGGCCATATGGCCGACCACGCCCAGATTGTGACTGACCAGCACGATGGCAAGATCGAGCTCGCGCCGTAGCGTCAGCAGCAGGTTGAGGATCTGCGCCTGTACCGAAACGTCCAGCGCCGACGTCGGTTCGTCGCAGATCAGCAGCCGCGGACGCGGCGCCAGCGCCCGCGCGATCGCCACGCGCTGACGTTGCCCGCCGGACAGCATACGCGGCAGGCTGTCGCGCACCCGAACGGGAAGCCCCACCATATCGAGCAGCCGGGCGATCTCGCCGTCGCCGGCGCCCGCGCCGTGCAGACGCAGCGGCAACGACAGGATCTGCGCCACCGTGTGGCTCGGATTAAGGGAACCGTAAGGATCCTGGAAAACCGGTTGCACCCAGCGCGCGAACTGGCGACGCGGCAGGTCCGCCACCGGCGCGCCCATCACCCGCACTTCACCGGCGCTGGGGCGATCCAGCCCCAGAAGCAGGCGGGCAAGGGTACTTTTGCCGGACCCCGATTCTCCGACAATGCCGACGATTTCGCCGGCCCGCACCTCCAGATCGACGCCATCCAGCGCCCGCAGCGGCGCGCCATGCCGCCACCAGCGTCCCGGCTGGTGATAGAAGCGCGATAAGCCCGCGGCCGTCAGCAACGCCGGTTGCAATACGCTCATGCGATAGACTCCTCGAACGGCGCATGACAGCGCCGCATGCGCCCGGCGTCCAGTCTCGTCAGTTGCGGACCCTCGACCCGGCAAATATCCGCCGCGTGCGGGCAGCGCGATGCAAATGCGCAGCCCGCCACCGGCTGTAGCAACGACGGTACCTGGCCGGGGATCGCCGTTAGCGGCCGACCGGCCTGATGCGCGCCGGGGGCCGGAATACAGTCGATCAGACCGCGGGTATAGGGATGACGGGGAGTACGCAGCACGTCCTCGACGGGGCCGGACTCCACAATCTGGCCCGCATACATGACCGACATATCGTCGGCATAATGGGCCACCACCCCCAGATCGTGCGTGATCAACAGCAGCGACAGGCCGAACTCCCGCTGTAAGTCGCTCAGCAAATCCAGGATCTGCTTTTGCACCGTAACGTCCAGCGCCGTCGTCGGTTCATCGGCGACGATCAGCGGCGGCTCGCACATCAGCGCCATGGCGATCAGCACCCGCTGGCGCTGCCCGCCCGACAGCTGGTGCGGATAGCGCCGCATGCTGCGCTGCGGATCGGGAATGCCGACGCGCTCCAGAAGAGACGCCGCCCGTTGGCGGGCGGCCTGCTTTCCGCCGCCGCGGTGACAGCGGAATACGCTGATCAGCTGGTCGCCAATGGTAAAGACCGGATTAAGCGCCGTCATGGGCTCCTGAAAAATCATCGCGATACGCGCGCCGCGCCACTCGTTCAGCCGACGCGCCGGCAAGGCGAGCATATCCTGCTGCTGGAACCGGACGGCGTCGGCCCGCATATCGGCGCCGGCCGGCAGCAGCCGCAGCAGGCTGAGCGCGGTGATGGATTTTCCACAGCCGCTCTCCCCCACCAGACAGTGCGTCCGGCCGCGCGCCACGTTCAGGCTGACGCCGCGTACCGCGTGCAGCCAGCCGCCCGCGGCGGGAAGACGCACGTGCAGATTTTCCACCGTCAGCAAAACCTCGCTCATCGTGCCCCTCCCGCCGAACGGGCGCTATCGCCGACCATATTGATCGCCAGCACCAGAATCCCCAGCGCCGCGCCAGGCAGCGCAATCAGCCACGGACTGAAAAACATAAAGGACTTGGCCTCAGCCAGCATCAGGCCCCAGGAAGGCAGCGGCGCGGGCACGCCAAGCCCCAGAAACGACAGCGTGGCCTCCACCAGCACGGCATGCGCCATCTCGACCGTAGAGATAACCAGCAGCGGGCCGCGCAGGTTGGGCAGAATTTCACGCAATAGCAGATAGGGCAGCGAACACCCCATGGCCCGCGCGGCCTGGACGTAATCCGCGCGGCGGATCTGTTGCGTCGCGCTGCGCACCACGACGGCGAAGTGATCCCACAGCAGCAGTCCCAGTACCAGCACCACCATGCTCAGGGAAGGCCCCGTCACCGAGACCAGGGCCAGCGCAACCAGCACCACCGGCATGCTCAGCCGCGTCGTTATCAGAAAGCCGATAACGTTGTCCCAGACGCCGCCGGCATAACCAGCGATCAGCCCCAGGGTAATGCCGATAAAACCGGACATCAGGGTGACGCAGAAACCGATCAGCAGCGAGATGCGCGCGCCGTAAACCAGCCGCGCCAGATAGTCGCGCCCCAGCTGATCCGTTCCCAGCGGATGGCCGGGCACGGATTTCTCATGCCACAGCGGCGGCGCCAGCCGGTTGCCCAGATCCTGCTCGAACGCATCATAGGTCAGCAGCCAGGGACCGGCCACGGCGACCGCCAACAGCAGCAGCAAAATCGTCCCGCCGACCCAGGCCCCCACAGGCAATCTGTTCATCGTTCGCCCCGAATCCGGGGGTCGAGCAGCGTATTAAGCACATCCCCCAGCAAGGTCAGCAGGATATAGATCATGGAAATCATAAGCACCACCGCCTGAATGACCGGCATATCGGAACGGATCATCGACTGCCACGCCAGATAGCCGATACCGTGCAGCGCGAAAATCGACTCGATGGCGACGGACCCGCCCAGCATGAAACCGAACTGCACCGCGCCCAGCGATACCACGGGCAGCAGGGCGTTGCGCAGCGCCTGCACGAACAGGATGTGGCGCACCGGCAGCCCCATCGCGCGCGCGGTGCGGATATAGTCCGACTCCAGCGCCTGAATCATGCCGGCGCGCGTCAGGCGAGTCAGCGCCGGTAGCGCGTAGGAGCTCAACGCCAGCGCGGGCAGTACGAAATGCGCCAGCGTATCGCTGCCCGAAATCGGCAGCCAGCGCAGGGATACGCCGAACAGCAGAATAAGCAGCAGCGCGACCCAGAAGCTCGGCACCGCCTGTCCCGCCGCGGCGATCAGCAGCACGGCGCGATCCAGCCAGCTATTGCGCCAGTGCGCCGCCGCCACCCCCAGCAACAGAGATCCCCCCAGCGCCAGCGCAATCGCCAGCACCGCCAGCAATGCGGTGGTGCCCACCCGGTCGGCGAGCATCTTCAGCACCGGTTCGCCGGTCAGGTAGGATACGCCCAGATCGCCGCTCAGCAGGCGCCCCAGATAAGCGGCGTACTGTACCGGCAGCGGGCGTTCAAGCCCGTAACGTTCGCGGATCTGACGCAGATCCTCTTCGGTCGGACTGTCGCCGGCCAGCCCGATGGCGGGATCGACCGCCACGTTCGACAGCACAAAACAGAGCAGCGACACCGTCAGCGCGACCAGCAGCGCCACGCCCATCCGGCGAATCAGCCAGAACGCCATAATGCTATTTCTCCGCGTCGCCCCACGAAAGCTCCTCGAAGCGCGGGAAACCATCCGGCGAAGGCTTATAGTTCAACCTCTTATCGGAAACATAGCCCACCACGATGGTATGCATCGGCACGATATACGCCCGTTCGGAAGCAAGACGGATCGCCCGGCCATAGGCGGCGATGCGCTCCGCCTCGTCGAGCGAGTTGTCCGCCGTTTTCAGGATGTCGCGGATTTCCGCATCGCGGAAACCATCCTGCGGCGTAAAGCTGTAGAACGCGCTAAGCGCCGCCGAGGCGTCCTGTATTCCCGCCGATCCCCAGTCGCCATACCAGAGATCGAGCTTCCCCTCGCGCCATTTACTGTAGCTGGCGCGCGACTGGAGAAACTCCAGCCGGGCATTGATGCCGACCGCGGCCAAATAGGCTTTCACCGCTTCGGCGCGCGGCTTGTCGCGGAAGGAGGAGAGGCTGACCTCGAATCCGTCAGGATAACCGGCCTCGGCCAGCAGCTGGCGCGCGCGCGCCGGATCGTAAGGATATTCCACCGCCTGATCCGCCGCGCAGCCGAACTGCAGCGGATGGCAGAACGTTTTCAGCAGTTGGCCGTCGCCGCCCAGCAGGGTCTCGACGATTTTGCGCCGGTCGATAGCGTGGTGGATAGCCTGCCGCACCCGCACGTCGGACAGCGGGCTTTTGCCTTCGCGCGCCCGCCCCCGGGCATCCAGGGTAATGGCGGCAATGGTCAGCGTGGAGCCGAACTGTGACTGTAAATGCGGAACCGCCGCCAGCTGTTTGATCTGATCGGTGGAGATATTCCAGGTCCAGTCTACGCCGCCGCCGATGGCTTCCGCGATGCGGGTCGCCTCGTCGGGGATGACGCGCACGGTGACGCGTTCCACCCTGGGCCGCGATTTGGCGCCGCTGAAATAGCGCTCATTACGCTCCAGCACATATTCATTCCCTCTGGAGGACGCCAGGCGGAACGGCCCGGTGCCGATCGGTTTTTTTCCGAACGCCTGCTGACCGACGCTTTCGTAATAGTTTTTGGGAAAAATAGATACCGAACCGCTTAAAAACTCCAGCGCCGCCGGGTAAGGCGCTTTGGAAACCACGCGTACGGTGAAATCGTCAACTTTTTCAGCGCGGGCGATCCACGACACCCAGCTCGGGGAGCGGGCGCCGGCCTCCGGTTGAATATAACGATTAATGGTAAACACCACGTCGTCGGCGCTGAACGGATCGCCATTGTGAAAAACGACGCCCTGGCGCAGCGTGAATTCCCAGGTCAGCGGGTCGATGCGCTTCCATGCCACGGCCAGCGACGGCTCGTAAGCGCCGTTCTTCAGGTTGCGTTCGATCAGCGTATCGAAAATATGACGCGAGGCCACCAGACCTTCCCGCGCCGTGCTTAGATAGGCATCGAAACCGGGCAGTTCTTCGGTCAGCGCGACCACCACGGAATTATCCCTGGGCGCGGACTGTGCGGGCGCCGCGGCGCCCAGCGCGACCAAAACGCCGGCCACCGCAACGCGGACAAAAGATGGTAAAAACATGGAATTTCCCCCTGGAAAAAATAGTAGGCCGCGTCCCGCAATCAATAATAAGTATGTGGGTGAGTTGCCGGCGGGACAGGGTCCAGTCTATCTAATACGGGGCATTCCATATCGTTTTTCTACAGACGTATTTCTGATTTGGTTATTTAAAAAACTCAATTTAAACGATTGTTTTAATCGTGCATAATCATAAATTTACTTCATGAGCCGCGGATTTTTACGCCGGGGTCGCATTTATCGCCGCCCCCCGGCGACAGATTGTCGGGCGCTATCCCACCTGCACCGACAGCATACTCAGCGACCCCATTTCAATGCCGTCGACCGGGATGCCGAGGGCCTCTTTGCCATCCCAGCTTCCCAGCACATACAGCAACGGCAGATAGTGATCCGGCGTCGGGTTGGACAATGCCGCGCCCTCATGCTGCATAAAGTTGATCAGCGGATGATGGTCTCCCTGATAGGTCAGGTTATCTCGTACAAACTGATTGAACGAAACCGCCCAGGGATAGGGCTCCGCTTCCCCGTCCCATTTGACCATCCGCAGGTTATGCACCACGTTGCCGCTGGCGACGATCATGACGCCCTCGTCACGCAGCGCCGCCAGTTTACGCCCCAGCTGGTAGTGATACCCGGCAGGCTGCGTGCCGTCGACGCTCAGCTGCACCACGGGGATATCCGCCTGCGGATACATTTTTATCAACACGCCCCAGGCGCCGTGGTCCAGCCCCCACTCGCCGCCGTCCGCCGCCACCGGGATCGGGATCGGCGCCAGCAGCCGTTGAATCTTTTCGGCCAGCTCGGGCGATCCGGGCGCCGGATACTGCGTATCGAACAACGCCTGGGGAAAACCGCCGAAATCATGGATGGTGCGGGGTTTTTCCATTGCCGTCACCGCCGTGCCGCGGGTATACCAGTGGGCGGAAACCGCCACGATAGCTTTGGGGCGGGGCAATGTTTCCCCTAACGCCTGCCATGCCTGGGTGTAGGGATTATTTTCCAACACGTTCATCGGGCTACCATGGCCGAGGAACAGTGCGGGCATCCGGGAAGTGTGGTTCATAAAAATATCCTTAGATTATCAACGTCGTGCCACAGCACGTTATGGGGCTACTTTACGCCCTTTGCGCGACGGAAAAAGTCGGATATCCGTGATGAAGAGCATCAATAAATTTGAAGAGAATAGAGACACATAAAAAAACGGCCAACGCGCTTAGATACACGTTGGCCGGCACAGGTAGCAACTCCGCCGCAGCGGAGTTTTACAAAATTAAGGGAGTTGACCGTTAAGCCGGGTTCTGTCGTGGACAGTCATTCATCTAGGCCAGCAATCGCTCACTGGCTCAAGCAGCCTACCCGGGTTCAGTACGGGCCGTACCATGTGAACCCCTATTTGGCCTTGCTCCGGGTGGAGTTTACCGTGCCGCGAACTGTTGCCAGCCGCGCGGTGCGCTCTTACCGCACCCTTTCACCCTTACCTGATCCCGCTTTCGCGGGCCATCGGCGGTTTGCTCTCTGTTGCACTTGTCGTAGGCTTGCGCCTCCCAGGCGTTACCTGGCACCCTGCCCTATGGAGCCCGGACTTTCCTCCCCTCCGCCTGTCTCCCCCGAAAGGGACGGCAACGAAGCGGCGACTGTCTGGTCAACTCCGGCGCGGATTGTATAGTGTTTTACTTTACCTGTCACCCTTGCTGCTGGTCGAGAGCGTACTTATACAGCGCATTCTTCTTTACGCCGTGGATTTCCGCGGCTAACGCGGCGGCCTTTTTCAACGGCAGCTCTTGTTGCAGCAGGGATAACGTACGCAACGCCTCGGCCGGCAGCGCCGCGCTATCCGCTTTATGGCCTTCCACTATCAGCACCATCTCGCCCTTGCGGCGATTCCCGTCTTCCTTCACCCAGGCTAGCAGTTCGCCTACCGGCGCGCCGTAAATGGATTCCCAGGTTTTGGTGATTTCGCGCGCCAGCACCACATAGCGCTGCGGCCCCAGCACGTCGCTCATGTCCTGCAAACTGTCCAATAAGCGGTGGGTCGACTCATAAAAAACCAGGGTCCTGGACTCTTCCAGCAGCCCGCGCAGCGTATCCGTCCGCGCCTTGGTTTTCGCCGGCAGAAAACCTTCATAGCAGAAGCGATCGGAAGGCAGCCCCGCGGCTGAAAGCGCGGTAATCGCCGCGCAGGCCCCCGGCAGCGGAACCACCCGGATCCCCGCTTCGCGACAGCGGCGCACCAGGTGATAACCGGGGTCGTTAATCAAGGGCGTTCCGGCGTCGGAGACCAGCGCAATGCTTTGCCCCGCCTGCAGCTTCGCCAATAGCGCTTCCGCTTTTTGCTGTTCGTTATGATCGTGTAATGCGAACAGCCGCGCATTAATGGCAAAATGTTGTAACAACAGGCCGGTATGACGGGTATCCTCTGCGGCAATCAGGTCGACACGCCGCAACACGCCGAGCGCGCGTTGGGTGATATCTCCCAGATTGCCAATCGGCGTGGGGACAATGTAAAGGGTGGATGCAGAAATATCTGCTTGTTGGTCTTGATTCATTGTTTCATCCGGGTTGCCGATTTAATATTGAGCATCTTTAAAAAAAATCATTGGATACAGTATGCTTTCCTTTCTTTTCGTCCGTACCCAGGCAGGGCGCATTATTCCCGTCCTGTTGGCGGCGCTGTTTCTTGCAGGCTGTCCGGGTCAGGCGCCGCAGAGCCCGCCCTCCGAAGTTCAAGGCAGGGCCGATGCTTCATCCGATTATTATCTGCAACAGATGCAGCAGAGCGGCGATAATAACAAGGCTGACTGGCAATTACTTGCTATTCGTGCCTTATTGCGCGAAGGCAAAGTACCGCAGGCCGACCAGCAGTTTAGCGCATTACCGGCCGCACTAAGCGCGTCTCAGCAGCAGGAACGGCAATTGCTGCGCGCGGAGCTGTCGGCGGCGCAAAACAATACGGACGGCGCGAATGCCGCCTTGAGCCAACTGGACGTCGACGCCCTCTCCGCCCAGCAACAGTTGCGCTACCATGAGGCGCAAATCAAGGCGAATCAGGGACGCCCGTCCATCACATTGCTGCGCGCCTATATCGCTCAGGAACCGCTGCTGCAGGGCGACGCCCATCAGACGAATCTCGATCAGACCTGGCTGGCGCTGGTGCAGATGACGCCGCAGGAGTCGGGTTCATTACTGATCAACGCCAATGAAAATATTTTGCAGGGCTGGATCGATCTGCTTAATACCTATCAGAACAACCGCCAGTCGACCGACCAGCTAAAAGCGGCGCTTCAGGACTGGCAAACCCGCTATCCGCGCCATCCGGCGGCCAAAACGCTGCCGACGCAGTTAAGTCAGGTAATTGATTTCCAGCAGCCGCCGGCCGGCAGCATCGCACTGCTGCTGCCGTTGAACGGTCAGGCGCAGGTATTCGCCAATGCTATCCAGCAAGGGTTTAACGCGGCTAAAAGCGGCCTGGCGACGCTGGCGCAAACCGCGCCGGCGGCGGCGGCGAGCGACGCCCAGCCAAACGCGGTCTCGGAGCAAAACACCGTTGCGGCGGCTGACGGCGTGGATGCACAAAGCGCTCAGGACGGCCAGCCGCCCGAGGCATACAGCAGCGACGTGAATGCCGTCGCCGCCGCGCAGCCTGCGCTTCCCAGTTCGCTGCCGGTAAAAGTGTATGACACCTCATCACAGCCGTTGGCTAACCTGTTGACCCAGGCGCAGCAGGACGGCGCGTCACTGGTTATCGGGCCGCTATTGAAAAACGAAGTGGAACAGCTGCCCGCCAGCCACTCGCCGTTGAATATTCTGGCGCTCAATCAGCCGGAACATGCGCAGAACAGTCCCAATATCTGCTATTTCGCCCTGGCGCCGGAAGATGAAGCCAGGGATGCCGCGAAGTTTATTCATCAGCAGGGCAAACAGCAGCCCTTGCTGCTGGTGCCGCGCGGCGCCCTCGGCGATCGCGTCGTCAACGCCTTCGCGCAAGCCTGGAGCCAGCAAGGCGGCGGCAGCCCGTTGCAGCAGCGTTTCGGCAGCGCTTTTGAACTAAAACAAGCCATCAACAGCGGCGCCGGCCTGAGCCTGAGCGGCCAGCCGGTCAATATAACGCCGCCGCAGGCGCCGTCGGGGGTTACCGTGGGCGGCCTGACCATTCCGGCGCAGATAGAGCCGACGGTGAATCCATCGGTAAGCGGCAATATTGACGCCGTTTATATCATTGCCACCCCCGATGAGCTGACATTGATCAAACCGATGATCGATATGCGCACCACATCGCGCTCGCGCCCGGCGCTGTACGCCAGCTCGCGCAGTTTCCAGGCCGGCAGCGGACCCGATTTCCGTCTGGAAATGGAAGGGTTGCAGTTCAGCGAAATCCCGCTGTTGGCGGGCGCCAATCCGGCGCTGATGCAGCAGGTAACCAGCCAGTTCAAAAATGATTATTCGCTGGTGCGCCTGTACGCCATGGGAATGGACGCCTGGACCCTATCCAGCCGGTTCGCCGAAATGCGCCGGATCCCCGGTCACCAGGTGTCCGGCGCCACAGGCGTGCTGAGCTCGACGTCCGACTGCGTGATTAACCGGCAAATGACCTGGCTGCAATACCGTCAGGGACAGTTGGTGCCGGCATCCTGAACCGGCGCGCGACGGGCGCGGATTATGAACGGCAGGCCCGGCGCTACCTTGAAGGCGCCGGCCTGACCTTCGCCGCCGCCAATGTAACGTTGCGCGGCGGCGAGCTGGATTTAATCATGCGCGATGGGCAAACCTGGGTATTTGTGGAAGTGCGCTACCGGCGCAACGCCGACTTCGGCGGCGCGGCGGCCAGCGTGACCCGGCAGAAACAGCGGCGCCTGCTCCACGCCGCCGCCGTCTGGCTGGCGCAGCGGGGAGCGAGCTTTGATACGGTGGACTGCCGTTTCGACGTGCTCGCCATCACCGGCGATCGGTTTACCTGGATACCCAACGCCTTTAACGCGCAGGGATGATACATTGCGGAGCCGACGCCGCGCGATCCCGGCGACAGACCGCGAATATTGCAGGACCAGGCTATCGAGCGGCTGCCTGGGTTGTTTATTAATGGACGCTAATTAAAGTAGGTTAACTCAACGTGCTGGATAGAATAAAAGTTTGTTTTACCGAGAGTATTCAAACGCAGATCGCTGCTGCGGAAGCCTTACCGGACGCCATCTCCCGCGGCGCGGTGGCGCTGGTGCAGAGCCTGCTGAACGGCAATAAAATTCTGTGTTGCGGCAACGGAACCTCAGCCGCCAATTCCCAGCATTTTGCCGCCAGCATGATTAATCGCTTCGAGGCTGAACGCCCCAGCCTGCCGGCTATCGCACTTAATGCCGATAACGTGGTCTTAACTGCGATCGCCAACGATCGGCTGCATGAGGAAATCTACGCCAAGCAGGTGCGGGCGCTGGGACAAACCGGCGACGTATTGCTGGCGATATCAACGCGCGGAAATAGCCGTGACATAGTAAAAGCGGTGGAAGCGGCGGTAACCAGAGATATGACCATTGTAGCGCTGACCGGCTACGATGGCGGCGAGTTGGCCGGGCTGCTCGGTCCACAGGATGTGGAGATCCGCATTCCTTCACACCGCAGCGCCCGTATTCAGGAAATGCACATGCTGACGGTTAACTGCCTGTGCGATTTAATTGATAACACACTTTTCCCACACCAGAACGATTAAGGAGCACTACATGAGGATAAGTTCTGCATTTGCCGTGCTGTCTATCGCCCTCTTATTACAAGGCTGCGTCGGCGCGGTAGTTGTCGGCAGCGCCGCGGTCGCCACCAAAAGCGCCACCGATCCCCGTACGGTGGGGACGCAGGTCGACGACGGTACGCTGGAAATCCGCGTAACCAATGCGCTGAGCAAAGATGCGCAATTGAAGAAAGACGCGCGCATTATCGCCACCGCTTATCAGGGGAAAGTGCTGCTGACCGGGCAATCTCCCAACTCGGAAATCGCCAACCGTGCGAAACAGATCGCGCTTGGCGTGGAAGGCGCAGCCGAAGTTTATAATGAAATACGCCAGGGCACCCCGGTCTCGCTGGGCACCGCGTCAATGGATACCTGGATCACCACCAAGGTGCGTTCGCAGATCCTGGCGAGCGACACGGTTAAATCCTCCAACGTGAAAGTCACCACCGAAAATGGCGAAGTGTTCCTGCTCGGCCTGGTTACCCAGCGCGAAGGCGCGTCGGCGGCGGAGATCGCCAGCAAGGTCAGCGGCGTGAAACACGTCACCACCGCCTTTACTTATCTGCAATAAGATCTGACCGCTGATGGAAACATCAGCGGTATCAGGCGGCAGCTCATCCCGCGTTGTGCAGCCGGGAGGGCGGTAAAAAAGCATAGGGCGGGCCGATTTCATCAGCCGCGCTGATTGTTGGCGCGCTTGCCCACCATAGCAGGGTAAGCGCTGGCAAATAGCCCAACCGCATGTTTATCTCCTCCGCGCCGGGAACCTGCTCAGCGTAGTCCGTTGACGCGCAAAAACGCTTCGCCGCCTATCTGGCTCATCTGGCGTAAAATCCACTGCTGACGTTGCACCACGTACCCGGACGGCGCGTTCACTCGAAAACGGATGGGATTGGGCAACACCGCCGCCAGCAAAGCCGCTTCGCTGGCCGTCAGCCTGCTGGCGGGCTTGTTGAAATAACGCCTCGCGGCGGCTTCCACGCCAAAAATACCGGGGCCGAGCTCGGCAATATTGAGATAGACCGTCAGGATCCGCCGTTTGCTCCACACCAGTTCAACCCCGGTGGTGATCCCGGCTTCGAGCGCTTTGCGCAGCCAGCTGCGGCCGTCCCACAGAAACAGATTTTTCACCGTCTGCTGCGAGAGCGTGGAGGCCCCGCGGATCCGTTGCGTATTACGCTCGTTATGTTTCAGCGCCGAGCTGATGGCCTCAAGATCAAGCCCCCAGTGCTGAGGGAAGCGCTGATCTTCGGCGGCGATCACCGCCAGCGCCATCACCGGGGCGATCTCATCCATGGCGACCCAGTCCGAATGCGCCACGTAGGTAAAATCGCCGCTCAGCCAGGCGCTGATCTGACGCTCCGCCATCACCGCGGAAAACGGAACCGGCAGAAAAGAAAACAGCACGATCCCCGCCAGCCAGCAACCCGCCACGGCCAGCAGGGCGCGTACGACCAGGCGTTTAATACCGCTCAGCAGCCCGCGGCGGCGTCGGCTCGAGCTCATTCAATAAAATCCAGGACGCGTTCCACCAGCTTATCAATCCCTTTTGCCGCTTCACTGATGGAGCCGGCCAGCATGTAGGCGGGCGTGGTGATAATTTTGCGCTCGGCGTCCACCACGATATCATCGACCGGGCAAACCACGTGAATCCCCCCCATTTCTTCAATAGTTTCAGCAACATCAATATCATTGCCGATAGTAATTCTAACCGCTTCTCCCAACAACTTCGGCAGCAGTGCGGGGCTGATGCAAATAAAACCAATTGGTTTGTTTTGCTTATAAATTGCTTGTGTGAGTAATTTCAGATTTTCATCAATCCGGCATGCCGAACCCTGGGTGGCGAAGTCGCTTAAATTTTTAGCCGAGCCAAAACCGCCGGGCACGATCAACGCATCCAGTTGTTGCGCATCCGCCTCCGAAAGCGGCTGGATTTTCCCTCGGGCGATGCGCGCCGATTCAGCTAAAACGTTGCGATTCTCATTGGTTACGTCACCTGTCAGATGATTAACCACATGGAATTGCGGTTTATCCGGCGCAAAGCAAACCGCTTGCGCTCCCGCCCTGTCCAACGCCAGCAGCGTCAGCACGGCCTCATGAATCTCCGAACCGTCGTAAACACCGCACCCGCTCAGGACAACACCGACTCTTTTCATCATCTTTCCCCCATTTCATTACATCAACTAATTGATTTTTTAATTGACAAACACTAATCTACATCACACATTTTAATGATTCTTGTAACATACGTTTCCGCTTTTGCTATTTTGTTGCTTGATGAAGATGTAAGATTGATAAGGTAAGAATATCCGCACTTGCGAGCTCACGACCCCTGATATCTAAGATGCAGGTGCCCGTTTTCCCTGGTGTTGGCGCATAATTCGCGCACCCCGGCCTCGGTCGGGGTAATTTTTTTACTCGTCACATCCCTGTCCCTCGCCCTGCGGGCCGCCGCAAGCGGCGTTAAAAAACACTCCCGATGTTTTTTTTTCTCGTCAGTTTTTTTCCGCCTCGGCCACCCAATCCCGCAGCACCTGAACGTCATGACGCCAGTCGTGTTTAAGCTCGTCGATCCATTCCTGGACGTTATCCCACCAGGCCGGCAAAGTCGGCGTCTGTATCTGCTGGGCAACCTGTTGCAGATGACGCAGCCCCACCGATCCCGCCGCCCCCTTAATCTTGTGCCCCTCTTCGGTAATGCCTTTCTGATCGCGCGCCGTCATGTTGGAATCAAGAATAGCCAGATAGCCCGGCATCATTTTTTCGAACATATCCAGGCTTTGGTGAATCAGTTTGGGCCCGACCAAATCCAGGTACTGTTCCAGCATCGCAATGTCCAGCAGGTCCTCGTTAACCATTTCGCCCCCTTTTTCAGTCACCGGCTCATCGGCACGCGCGGTGTGATGATCCCAGTATTGTTTGATAACCGAGGTCAACGCCGGCACCGACAGCGGCTTACTCAGCACGTCATCCATACCGGCATCCAGATACTCTTTTTTATCTTTCAGCACGTTGGCGGTTAACGCCACCAGCGGCGGCAGGCGGCGGTCGGCGTGGCGCCGGCGTATCTGGCGCGCCACGTCCAGCCCGGTCATATCCGGCAGTTGAATATCCAGCAACGCCAGGTCGAACTCATCGGGATCGAACAGATCCAGCGCTTCCTGCCCGGTCATCGCCACTTCCACGCTGCTGCCCAGTTTTTCCAGCACCGAGCGCGCCACCACCACATTCAGCTCAATATCTTCCACCAGCAGCACGTGCAGCGCCGGCAGCGGCATCTCATCATCCGTCTCCTGATTGTCGCCGGCCTCTTCCACCGCCGGCGCCGTGACCGTCAGGGTGAAGCAGGAACCTTTGCCCTGAACGCTGGCGACCTGGATGTCGCCCCCCATATTTTGCGCCAGACGTTTCGACACCGACAGGCCGATGCCGGTTCCGGTGGCCGGTTTGCCGCCATGCTGGTCCTTCACCTGATAGTACATGGCGAAGATTTTTTCCAATTCATCCGCCGGGATCCCCATGCCGGAATCCTCGACCTCGAAGCGCAGCCGGTCGCCCTGCTCATGCCATACGCGCACCACGATTTTTCCCTGCGGGGTGAACTTCACCGCGTTGCTGAGCAGGTTCCACAAGATCTGCCGCAGACGCGTGCCGTCGGTAATGACCTTCTTCGGCAGCGGCTGGTGCGGCTCCACTATCAGCTTCAGCCCCTTGGGCTGAGCCAGCAATCCGCCCAGGTTCTCCAGATCGACCAGAAAGCCGGTGAAATCTATCGGCTGGTTATCCAGCTGCACCTTGCGGCGCTCCTGCTTGTCCATTTCAATCACGTCGTTAAAAATATTGCCCAGCGTGATGGCGCTGACATGAATGGTTTTTAAATACTTCTGCTGTTCCGCGTCAAGCTGCGTATCCAGCAGGATGCGGCTTAACCCGACGATGCCGTTAAGCGGCGTACGCAGCTCGTGGCTGATAGTTGAGATAAAAGTGGTCTTCTCCCTGCTGGCGCTCTCTAACGCGTCCTGGTAACGCTTACGCTCCGTTATATCGCGTCCGAAGCCCATCAGCCCGTGGCGTTTGCCCATGCGATCGTAAAAGGGCACCTTGCGCAGCTCAAAACAGGCTTTGCGGCCGTCGGGATACACCAGCCACTGTTCATAGGTCAGCGATACGTTGTGACGGAACACTTTTTCGTCCGTTTCCATCACCTTCTCGGCGATGTCCGCCGCATAGACATCCTTCGGCGTCAGGCCGATAAGCTGTTTCTGGCTTTTGCCCACCAGCAGTTCCATGGCGCGGTTGCAGCCGGAAAACTCTTTGTTTTCATTGCGGTAATAGACCAGGTCGGGCGAAGCGTCGAGGAAAGAGCGCAACAGCGCGGACTGCTGTTCCAGCTCCACCTGCGCCTGCTCGCGGCGGGCCATCTCTTCTTTCAGCTTGCTGACGACCTGCAGGCGCGCCTCTTCCGATTTGATGCGATCGGCGATTTCCTGATTAAGCTGGGCGATGTTTTCCTGTAGCTGTTCGTTCAGCTCCAGATCCCGGTGGCGCATCTCTTCCAGCTTCGCCACCAGCTTCGCCAGCCGCTGGCGCGACTCCTCCAGCTGTTCCACCACGACGGAGAGAAAATAAACCGCCCACGGGGTAATCAGCAGCCCGAAAAAGACCGAGCGCACGACATCGATATTCTCCACTTTCCCGCTGAGCAGCAGGGTAACGGCCATCTGCACCACCATCGCCAGCAGCACCAGTACCGAAGCCAGCAGCAGTGAAAAACGGACAAGCCCCAGTTTTACCATTAAATCAACATAGTACTGAGCCAACAGGCGGATTTGCTTCATAGCGGTTTCCTTAGTCACGAACCAGCGAATCATATCGTAAAATGACCGCCGGTGCGGTGCCGGTTACGGCAGATTCGCCATATCGTCCGCCAACGGCGCATTTTACCGCGCGGCGCTAAATATCGCGGTACAGATAAGGGGTGCCCAGCGCCGATCCCTGAACGCCGTGGATCTGTAAATAGCGATCCAGCTCGACCATGCCGGTCCAGCGATTTTCACACCACAGCGGCGCCAGCAGCGTCGGGCGGCGGGCGCTGGCGGAAATGCGATGATAGACAATCTCCGGCGGCGTACGGCGGATCATCTCGCCGGCGGTCGTCACATACTCTTCCAGCGCCAGCGCGGATAATCTGCCCGCCCGCCAGGCTTTGGCCATGATACTGCCCTCCACGATATGCAACGGATGCAGCTTGATGCCTTCCACGCCGGTTTCCACCACCCGGTCGAGCGTGGATAAGCAGCGCTGCGCATCCTCGCCCGGCAGACCGACGATCAGGTGGCAGCACACTTTCAGGCCGCGCTGGCGAGCGCGACGCGCCGTCTGCTGATAGCTGGCGAAATCATGCCCGCGATTAATGCGGTGCAGCGTTTTGTCGCTGGCGCTCTGCAGGCCCAGCTCCAGCCACACCTCATAGCCGCGCTCATGGTAGCCGGACAGCAAATCGAGCACCGCGTCCGGCACGCAATCCGGCCGGGTGCCGACGCACAGCCCCACCATATCCGCCTGAGCCAGCGCCGCCCGATACATATTTTCCAGCACCTGAACTTCGGCATAGGTGCTGGTATAAGCCTGAAAATAAGCCAGATAACGCTTTGCCCGCTTGACCTTGCCGGCCTGCGCGGCCAACTGCTGGGCGATGCTGCGCTGCTGCATCTGTTCATCGGCAAACGAGGCGACATTACAGAAGGTGCAGCCTCCCCGCCCCAGCGTGCCGTCGCGGTTCGGGCAGCTAAAACCGCCGTGCAGCGTGAGCTTATGGATCTTTTCTCCATAGCGGCGCTGAAGATTTCCACCAAACATATTGATTAATTTTTGTAATTGCATATTCTGATTAGCCCTCTTGAGGAAGAGCAGCCTACTCTGTCAGCCTCACCGCCGCGATGACGCCGATCAATCCCCGCCCGGCAGTTAAAATGAATGATTATTCGCTTTTAGTGAAAATAAACGCACATTTTCGATAATTAATTTTTCTTATCCGGCGGCGTGCCTTCATTAAAAGATGACGTAAAAATGAAAAACAGTGGCATAAATCAAAAAAATCGGCCAAAGCAGTACAAGATTCCGAAAATCAGAAAAAATGCAGCATGTAGCGGAGATATTGTGATATGGGCATAGTGATACAGCTCACAGTATGCCTCCACCCAATAGTTGTTAATCAGTATACTTTAGCTAAAAAAATCATTAAGTTTCATAGGTATAACTAAAAATTATCCCTTATCGGCACATTTTGCACTGTTATTTGACCTGACCAGGCTTTCTCGCTAATTTGGGAATCCGCTGGAAGCTTTCCCGATGAGTCCCTGACTCGTCATATTTATGCAGTAAATGAAGACTCCCTCTACAAACAAGTCATTTACCACTTGTGAGACCGTCACGAGAGGCCGAAGAAGAGAGCGGCAGGTACACGCAGCTCGACGCCAAGGTGCTTTCTCGCAGTAGGTTGTGAGAGTCACACAGAGCCCGGGGAGGTTCACTATTATGTTGTACGATGCATCCCAAGAGAGAGACAACTGTGGTTTTGGCCTAATCGCCCATATAGAAGGCGAGCCGAGCCACAAGGTCGTGCGTACCGCAATCCACGCACTGGCCCGCATGCAGCACCGTGGCGCGATCCTTGCTGACGGCAAGACCGGCGACGGCTGCGGCCTATTGCTGCAAAAACCCGATCGTTTTTTCCGTCTGGTGGCGGAAGAGCGCGGCTGGCGCTTAGCCAAAAATTACTCCGTCGGCATGATGTTTCTCAATCAGGATGAGGATCTGGCCCGCGCCGCCCGCCGGATTGTGGAAGAAGAGCTGCAAAACGAAACGCTGTCGGTGCTTGGCTGGCGCGAAGTGCCGACCAACCCGGACGTTTTGGGCGAAATCGCCCTTTCCTCCCTGCCGCGTATCGAGCAAATTTTCGTCAACGCCCCGGCCGGCTGGCTGCAGAGCGATATGGAACGCCGTTTGTTTATGGCGCGTCGCCGCATCGAAAAACGCATCGAAGACAAAGAATTCTACGTTTGCAGCTTCTCCAACCTGGTGACGATCTATAAAGGCCTGTGCATGCCGGCGGATCTGCCGCGCTTCTATCTCGATCTGGCGGATCTGCGCCTGGAATCGGCCATCTGCCTGTTCCACCAGCGTTTCTCCACCAACACGGTGCCGCGCTGGCCGCTGGCGCAGCCGTTCCGCTATCTGGCGCACAACGGCGAGATCAACACCATCGCCGGCAACCGCCAATGGGCGCGCGCCCGCGCCTACAAATTCAAAACCCCGCTGATCCCCGATCTGCAGGACGCCGCGCCGTTCGTCAACGAAACCGGCTCCGACTCCAGCTCGCTGGACAACATGCTGGAACTGTTTCTCAGCGGCGGGATGGACATCATCCGCGCCATGCGCCTGCTGGTGCCGCCGGCCTGGCAGAACAACCCGGATATGGATCCGGAGCTGCGCGCCTTCTTCGACTTTAACTCCATGCATATGGAGCCGTGGGACGGCCCGGCGGGCATCGTGATGTCCGACGGGCGCTACGCCGCCTGTAACCTGGACCGCAACGGCCTGCGTCCGGCGCGCTACGTCATCACCAAAGACAAGCTGATCACCTGCGCCTCCGAAGTGGGCATCTGGGATTATCAGCCGGATGAGGTGGTGGAAAAAGGCCGCGTCGGACCGGGCGAACTGATGGTTATCGATACCCGCCACGGGCGCATTCTGCATTCGGCCGAAACCGATGACGACCTCAAAAGCCGTCACCCGTATAAAGAGTGGATGGAGAAAAACGTCCAGCGCCTGGTGCCGTTTGAAGACCTGCCGGACGACCAGGTCGGCAGCCGCGAATTTGACGATACCCTGCTGGAAACCTATCAGAAGCAGTTCGGCTACAGCGCCGAAGAGCTGGATCAGATCCTGCGCGTGCTGGGCGAGAACGGTCAGGAAGCCACCGGCTCGATGGGCGACGACACGCCGTTCGCCGTGCTTTCCAGCCGTCCGCGCATTATTTATGACTATTTCCGCCAGCAGTTCGCCCAGGTGACCAACCCGCCCATCGATCCGCTGCGCGAAGCGCATGTGATGTCGCTGGCCACCTGTATCGGTCGGGAAATGAACGTCTTCTGCGAAGCGGAAGGCCAGGCTCACCGTCTGAGCTTTAAATCGCCGATCCTGCTTTACTCCGATTTCACCCAGCTGATCTCGCAGGATCAGCAACACTACCGCGCGGATACGCTGGACCTGACGTTCGAACCGCAACGGCAAACGCTGCAACAGAGCGTTGAAAAGCTGTGCGACGAGGCGGAGCGCAAGGTGCGCGACGGCGCGGTGCTGCTGGTGCTTTCCGACCGCGGCATCTCCGCGCAGCGCCTGCCGGTGCCGGCGCCGATGGCCGTCGGCGCCATTCAGCGCCGTCTGGTGGAGAAAAGCCTGCGCTGCGACGCCAACATCATCGTTGAAACGGCCAGCGCGCGCGATCCGCACCATTTCGCGGTGCTGCTCGGCTTCGGCGCCACGGCGATTTACCCTTATCTCGCCTACGAAACGCTGGCGAAGATGGTCGATAACCACACCATTGAAAAAGCGCATCGCGCGGTGATGCTCAACTATCGCAACGGCATCAACAAGGGGCTGTACAAGATCATGTCCAAGATGGGCATATCCACCGTCGCCTCCTACCGCTGCGCCAAGCTGTTCGAAGCCGTCGGCCTGCATCAGGACGTCTCGTCCCTGTGCTTTCAGGGCGTGGTCAGCCGCATCGGCGGCGCCAACTTCAGCGATTTCGAGCAGGATCTGCTGAACCTGTCCAAACGCGCCTGGCTGAAACGCAAGACGCTGGATCAGGGCGGCCTGCTGAAATTCGTCCACGGCGGCGAATACCACGCTTACAACCCGGATGTGGTCACCACGCTGCAAAAGGCGGTGAAAAGCGGCGACTACGCCGATTACGAGCACTATTCCCGCCTGGTCAACCAACGCCAGCCCGCCACCCTGCGCGATCTGCTGGCGCTGAAACCGCAGGCGGGCGCCGCCATCGCTATCGATGAGGTTGAGCCGGCGACGGAAATGTACAAACGCTTCGATACCGCGGCGATGTCCATCGGCGCCCTGAGTCCCGAAGCCCACGAGTCGCTGGCCGAGGCCATGAACGGCCTGGGCGGTTTCTCCAACTCCGGCGAAGGCGGGGAAGATCCGGCGCGCTACGGCACCAACAAGGTTTCCCGTATCAAACAGGTGGCGTCCGGCCGTTTCGGCGTCACCCCGGCCTATCTGGTCAACGCCGACGTGATTCAGATTAAAGTGGCGCAGGGCGCCAAGCCCGGCGAAGGCGGCCAGCTGCCCGGCGATAAGGTTACGCCGTACATCGCCAGACTGCGCTACTCGGTGCCGGGCGTAACCTTGATTTCACCGCCGCCGCACCATGATATCTATTCAATCGAAGACCTGGCGCAGCTGATTTTCGATCTGAAACAGATCAACCCGAAAGCCATGATTTCGGTCAAGCTGGTTTCCGAACCGGGCGTCGGCACCATCGCCACCGGCGTGGCCAAAGCCTATGCCGACCTGATCACCATCGCCGGTTACGACGGCGGCACCGGCGCCAGTCCGCTGACCTCGGTGAAATACGCCGGCTGTCCGTGGGAGCTGGGCCTGGTGGAAACCCAGCAGGCGCTGGTGGCCAACGGCCTGCGCCACAAAATCCGCCTGCAGGTGGACGGCGGTCTGAAAACCGGGCTGGACATCATCAAGGCGGCGATCCTGGGGGCGGAAAGCTTCGGCTTCGGCACCGGCCCGATGGTCGCGCTCGGCTGTAAATACCTGCGCATCTGCCACCTGAACAACTGCGCCACCGGCGTCGCCACCCAGGACGAAAAGCTGCGGCGCGACCACTATCACGGCCTGCCGGAGCTGGTCGCCAACTACTTCCACTTTATCGCGCACGAAACCCGTACGCTGATGGCGGAACTGGGCGTAAGCCGTCTGGTGGATTTGATCGGCCGCACCGATCTGCTGGTGGAGCTGGACGGCTTCACCGCCAAGCAAAACAAGCTGGATCTGTCGCCGCTGCTGCAAACCGCGACGCCGCAGCCGGGCAAGACGCCGTACTGCACCGAAAGCAACCCGTCGTTCGACAAGGGGCTGCTGAACAAGGAGCTGTTGGCGCAGGCGCAGCCATACGTGGAAGCGCGGCAGAGCAAAGCGCTCTACTTTGACATCCGCAACACCGACCGTTCCGTCGGCGCCACCCTGTCCGGCGCGATTGCCGCGCAGCATGGCGATCAGGGGCTGGCGAGCGATCCGATCAAAGCCTACTTCTCCGGCACCGCCGGGCAGAGCTTCGGCGTGTGGAACGCCGGCGGCGTCGAACTGACGCTGACCGGCGACGCCAACGACTACGTCGGCAAAGGGATGGCGGGCGGCAGCATCGCCGTGCGTCCTCCGGTGGGCTCGGCGTTTCGCAGCCATGAAGCCAGCATCATCGGCAACACCTGTCTGTACGGCGCCACCGGCGGCAAGCTGTTTGCCGCCGGCCGGGCGGGCGAACGTTTCGCGGTACGCAACTCCGGCGCCATCACCGTGGTGGAAGGCATCGGCGATAACGGCTGCGAATATATGACCGGCGGCATCGTCTGCGTGCTGGGCCGTACCGGCGTCAACTTTGGCGCGGGCATGACCGGCGGGTTCGCTTACGTTCTTGACGAGGACGGCGAATTCCGCAAACGCGTCAACCCGGAACTGGTGGAAGTGCTGGATGTAGAACAACTGGCTATTCATGAAGAACATTTGCGCGGCCTGATTACCGAGCATGTGCAGCATACCGGTTCGCAACGCGCAGAAGAGATCCTCGCTAACTGGCCGGCCTGGGCATCCAAATTTGCTCTGGTGAAACCGAAGTCAAGTGATGTGAAGGCATTGTTGGGTCACCGTAGTCGTTCCGCAGCCGAGCTGCGGGTTCAGGCGCAGTAAGAGGTCATCATGAGTCAGAATGTTTATCAATTTATCGATTTACAGCGCGTTGATCCGCCCAAAAAACCGCTGAAAATTCGTAAAATTGAATTTGTTGAAATTTACGAACCGTTCTCGGAGAGCCAATCCAAGGCGCAGGCCGATCGCTGCCTGTCCTGCGGCAACCCTTACTGCGAATGGAAATGCCCGGTTCATAACTATATTCCCAACTGGCTGAAGCTGGCGAATGAAGGCCGGATTATCGAAGCGGCCGAGCTATCGCACCAGACCAACAGCCTGCCGGAAGTCTGCGGCCGGGTGTGCCCGCAGGATCGCCTGTGCGAAGGCTCCTGTACGCTGAATGACGAATTCGGCGCGGTCACCATCGGCAATATCGAGCGCTATATCAACGACAAGGCGCTGGAAATGGGCTGGAAGCCGGATATGTCCGGCGTTCAATCCACCGGTAAACGCGTGGCGATTATCGGCGCCGGCCCCGCCGGCCTGGCCTGTGCCGACGTACTGGCGCGCAACGGCGTACAGGCGGTGGTGTTCGATCGCCATCCCGAGATCGGCGGCCTGCTGACCTTCGGCATCCCGGCTTTCAAGCTGGAAAAAGAAGTGATGGTCAAGCGCCGTGAAATCTTCAGCGGCATGGGCATCGAATTCCGCCTGAACACCGAAGTGGGCAAAGACGTGCAGATGAAAGATCTGCTGGATGAGTTCGATTCGGTGTTCCTCGGCGTCGGAACCTATCAATCCATGCGCGGCGGGCTGGAAAACGAAGAGGCGCCGGGCGTCTATGACGCGCTGCCGTTTCTGATCGCCAACACCAAGCAACTGATGGGCTTCGAAGCCTCATCCGCAGAGCCTTACGTCACCATGCAAGGCAAACGCGTGGTGGTGCTGGGCGGCGGCGATACCGCGATGGACTGCGTGCGGACCTCGATTCGCCAGGGCGCGACGCACGTTATCTGCGCCTATCGCCGCGATGAAGAGAACATGCCGGGCTCCAAGCGCGAGGTGAAAAACTCGCGCGAGGAAGGGGTGGAATTCAAATTCAACCTGCAGCCGCTGAGCATTGAAATCAACGAGGCCGGCAAAGTGTGCGGCGTCAGAATGGCGCGCACCGAGTTGGGCGCGCCCGATGCCAACGGGCGCCGCCGTCCTGAAATCGTCGCCGGTTCGGAGCACGTGCTGGAGGCGGATGCGGTCATTATGGCTTTCGGCTTCCGCCCCCACAAGATGGCCTGGCTGGCCGAACACGACGTCGAACTGGATAGCCAGGGCCGCATCATCGCCCCGGAAAACAACGATAACGCGTTCCAGACCAGCAACCCGAAAATCTTTGCCGGCGGCGACGCCGTACGCGGCTCGGACCTGGTGGTGACCGCCATCGCCGAAGGGCGCAAAGCGGCAGAAGGCATTTTGGACTTTCTGGAAGTCTGACTCCCCTTGCCCGGACCGCTCTTTTCGGTCCGGGCAGCATCGCGCGCCGCCGATAATCTCTGTGAATTCCCCATCCCGCCTGGAAAAATCCCGCTTAGCGTCTACCATTGTTACGTGCTTGCACGTTGATATTAATGGAAATTTAAAACTAGGAGATAACATGACGGTTAAAGTAGCGCTTGTTACTGGCGCAGGTCAGGGAATTGGCCGCGCTATTGCGCTTAGACTGGCGAAAGACGGCTTTGCCATCGCCGTGGTTGACTACAACATGGATACCGCCCATAACGTGGCGCAAGAAATTGAGCAGGCCGGCGGCCAGGCTATCGCCCTTAAGGCTGACGTTGCCGATCGGGACGCGGTTTTCGCCGCTGTCGCAGAGACCCAGCAAAAATTCGGCGACTTCAACGTCATCGTTAACAACGCCGGGATTGCGCCCTCCACGCTTATCGAAGACATTACCCCGGAAATTGTCGACCGGGTGTATAACATTAATGTTAAAGGGGTTATCTGGGGTATCCAGGCCGCGATCAAGGCGTTTAAATCCCTCGGCCACGGCGGAAAAATCATTAACGCCTGTTCTCAGGCGGGTCACGTAGGCAACCCGGAACTGGCGGTATACAGCTCCAGCAAATTTGCCGTGCGCGGTCTGACGCAAACCGCCGCGCGCGATCTGGCGCCGCTGGGCATTACCGTGAACGGCTTCTGTCCGGGAATTGTAAAAACGCCGATGTGGGAAGAGATCGACCGTAAAATCTCCGAATCAGCGGGAAAACCCGCGGGCTACGGCACCGCCGAATTTGCCAAACGCATCACCCTGGGACGCCTCTCCGAACCGGAAGACGTTGCCGCCTGCGTCGCCTATCTGGCAAGCCCCGACTCCGACTATATGACGGGGCAGTCCTTGCTGATCGACGGCGGTATGGTATTCAGTTAATCGCTTAACCCTATACCCGTCATACTTCAAGCTGCAGATGCGTTGGCTGCATTACTCGGCCCATCCGTGGGCCTCACCCCGTTGGGGCCGCTGCAAGCAGCGTTCAAATCTGCTCCAGGCAGATTTGTCAGTTACCCGAATCACTTACCTGTGTAAGCTCATCGGGATTAAATGAGAGACATCCTGTCTCTCACCGGAGGCCAGCCGTTGGCTGGTCAAATTCGTTCCCGACGAATTTGTCCTTCCCTTGCCGCCTTCCTGCAACTCGAATTATTTAGGGTATATACTTTATCCACAGCCGGGCGCCACCAGCCCGGCTGTTCTCCTTTATCCCAGCCTTCCCACACCTCGCGCGCTCGGATTTATGACGACACGCTCTGCTCATTCAGTGAATCAATAACGTCCTGTTCCGTTAATAACGGCGTGGACTGCGAGAAAGAGTAGTATGGGGGCTTATTGTCGATATATATTTGCGCCACAAACTCCTGCCCGCTCCGATCGTCAAACAGAGCCGCGGGGACAAAATAGGTTGCGGGAGAGAGAAGCTTATAAAACAGGTGTGAACCACAGACCTTGCAGAATGCCCGTTCAGCCCAATCGGAAGAGCGATACAGGGTAATATTTTCCTCACCTTCTATGCTGATATCATCTTTGCAATCAACGGACATAAAAGGCCCGCCGCCCCATTTCTGGCACATGCCGCAGTGACAGGCCGTCACCTCGGTTACCGGATGCGCGGTGGAGATTGTCACTCCGCCGCATAAACAATGGCCTTGATGCATTATTTCTCCTTAACCATCCCGCCTGAAATGCCTGACACCTCCGCACAGGACGGCGCTCATCGTCTAATGTCAGTCTCAGTTATAGCACATGCGGTATACTCATCTTTTCCCGTCGCCGGATTTTAAGATGATGATCAATTTTCAATCGGTATTTCCGCAGACGCCATTATCGAAAACCGAACTGACCGTGCTCGGTTATATCTACACGCATCCGCAACGCTGTATTGAAAACGGCGTACGCGCGGTTTCCGCCGCCTGTTACAGTTCGCCCTCCACGCTGGTCAGGCTGGCGAAAAAGCTCGGCTTTCGCGGCTGGCTGGAATTGGTCTATTTCATCAAATTCAACCTGATCAAAAGCACCGCCGACCACCCGGCGGTCGCAGCCGGGCTCTATCACAGCCGCTTTATGACCACCCGGCCGGAGGACGGCATGGAGGCGTTTCTGGACGGGCTGCGCCATCAGCGTCTGCTGATCCACGGCAGCGGTTTCTCGCAGCTGGTGGCGCAGTATTTCTACAATAAATGCCTGACGGTGGGCATCAACAGCTATCTGGCGCTATGGCCAGACCTGGATATTCTGGGAGAGAAAGGCAGGATGCAATTCGACTGTGCGTGGGTGATCTCCAAATCCGGCCGCAGCCATTCAGCGCTGGCATGGCTGGAAGCGACACGGAAAATCAACCTGCCGCTGATCTGCTTCACCGGCGACGGCGCCAGCCCGCTGGCCATGGCGGCGCAACGGGCGTTCATTTTTGACGATCACCAAAAATACGACGACGATATTTACTACGCCAACCCCTTCTTCGGCTATTGCCTGCTCGGCTTCGAGCGGATCATCGGCGCCTGGCTGAATCAGGGCGGCCCGGACGCCGGCGATCACCAGCCGGCGCAATAATCCCGGTGCGCCTTCAGATACGCCGCCACCAGCTTGCGCGCCAGCGAATAGGAGTTGACCAGCGGATGCACCATCAGCGCCTTTACCGCCAGATGCCGGTCGCGCGTGAGTATCGCCTCCACCGCCAGCCGTTCATACTCTTTGACTTTGCCGATCAGATTGCGCTGGGTTTCCGGCACCTCGCCGACCTCAATCGCTTGCAGGCCGTCACGCCCCAGTTCACAGCTGATTTCGATCACATCGTCGTCATGAAGGAAATCAAGCGCGCCGCGATTCGCCTGGGAAACCACCACCCGCTTGTTTTGCCCGCTGCCGACCGCTTCCAGAATATCGATGGCGACCCCGGCATAGCCGCCGCTGTCCGGCTGTTCAATGAACTGTCGTAATGTTATCGGCTGCCGCACGTGCGCCTTGCCCTGATTCGACTCGCGCTGCATATAGCTGTTTTCGCGCGTCAGATAGTGCGCCAGCCAGACATCGAAAGCGCGTTCCGGGTTGGCGGTGACATCCAACGCCGACAGCTCGCGCAGCATCGCCTGATTGATGACGGCGATTTGCTCGCCGCGCGTCTCTCCGGCCGCGAGAATCGCCTCCAGCGCCTCTTCGCGGTAATAATAGTAATACAGATACTCATTCAGCAGTTGGTTATGATTCAGCGCCACCAGCTCCGGCGAGAAATATTTCATGCCGCTTTCGCGATAAAGACGCGGGTCCGCCAGCAGACGCGCGGTCACGTCCGCGCCGCGCAGCCGCACGTTATGGAACCAGGAAAGGTGATTCAGGCCGTAGCAATCCACCTTGAGATCCTTCGCCTCACACCCCAGCAAAACGGCCAACTCGCCGATCAGTTCGCTGGGGGCATCGCAAATACCGTACACCCGGCGCTGAAAACCGGATTTCAAAATCGCCTCGGTCACCATGCCGGACGGATTGGTGAAGTTGAACAAGACCGCATCCGGCGCCGCCACCTCTTCAATCAGCCGGCAGTAATCGACAATCACCGGGATGGAGCGCAGCGCCATGGCGAAACCGCCGGCGCCGGTGGTTTCCTGTCCCAATACCTGATGGTCGAGCGCGATGCGTTCATCAAGCACGCGCCCCTGCTCGCCGCCGACGCGCAGCGTGGTGATAATCGAGTTCGCTCCCGTCAGCGCCGCGCGCGCGTCGCTACTCAGGCTGAAGCGGACATCGGGACGGATACGCTGAAACACCTCGCGGGCAATCTCGCCGTAAATCGCCAGTTTGGTTTCGTCCGTATCCATAAATACGACGTCGCTGACTCCAATGCGATGCGCATGATAAGCAATGGATTTTGCCAGGAAGGGGGAGCGTACGCCGCCCCCGCCCAATACCGTTAATTTCATCTCTCTTTCCTTTCACCGTCTGGTATCCGCCAGCAGGCGATCTTCCACCTGCCGGCGGATGGTGCCGACATGAACACCATAAATCACCTGAACGTTATTGCCGTGGCGGATCACGCCCTTCGCGCCGCCCGTCTTTAGCGCCGCCTCATCCAGCAACGCGCTCTCTTTCAGCTCCACGCGCAGACGCGTAAAGCAGTTATCCACCGCCAGAATATTCGCCGCGCCGCCCAGCGCATCGACCACATCAGCCGCCAACGACGCTTCCCGCATTTTTTCCTGCTGCTCCCGGTACTCCTGTTTTGAATAGAGCCTTACCGCGTCATCATCTTCACGGCCGGGCGTTTTCAGGTTGAGCCGGGTCACCAGGGTTTTGAAAACCACGTAATACACGCCGAACTGTACCAGGCCGATGGCGATCCACAGCGGCCAGCGCGTGAGCGACGCCGGCAACGGCAGGTTGTAGGCCACAAACTCAACCAATCCGCTCGCCCCCCAGGGGCGCACATCCAGCAGATAACACGCCACCTGGCTCAGCGCCGTCAGCACTGCGTGGATCACCCACAGCAGCGGAGAGATAAACAGGAAAGTGAACTCTATCGGCTCGGTGATGCCGACCAGAATGGAGGTCATCATCGCCGGGATAAGGATCGCCTTGGCCTGAAGCCGTTTTTCCGGTTTCGCGGTGCGGTAAAACGCCAGCGCCGCGCCGGAAAGCCCGAAAATGGTCACCATCCCCTGCTGCGAGAAGCGCAACGCCGGATCCATCAACGGCGAAAGCGTGGGGTCACGCATATAAGCGAGAAAAATCGCCTGAGAACCGGAGACGGATTCGCCATTGGCGAATAGCGTGCCGCCGATGGCGGTCAACTGAAACGGCGACCAGATGAAATGGTGCAGCCCGGTGGGGATCAGGAATTTCTCAAAGAAGCCATAAACGAAAACCCCGCTCGCCCCGGCGGTTTTCATAAACCCGGTAAGCGAACTGATGCCCTGCGCCACGACGGGCCACAGATAGCTGAACGCGATGGCGTACGCCAGAATAATCGGCGTCATGGCGATCAGCACCAGTTTGGCGCCGCCATATACCGACCAGATGCCGCCCAGCTCCTTTTGCGCCAGCCGGTTATACACCCAGGCGACGGTCACGCCCAGAATCAAGCCCAGAAAGATCCCCATATCGATCACATGAAAACCGAGGGTCTCCGTTTGTCCGGTGCCGAAATATTCGCCATTGACCTTTTCCGCCACCCGGCCGCTCAGCTCCAGAAAGGAAGCATTGGCGCCGAGGAACATGATGAAGCACATCAGCGCCACCAGAGCCGCTTCACTCTTATTGCTTTTCGCCATACCGTAGGCGATACCGACGGCGAAAATCAGTCCCAGATTGCCAAACAGCGGCCAGAAGGTATCGCCAAGCAGTTTTCCGACCTGCTCCAGCGGCGCAGAAGAAAACAACGAGGGGTTGGAGAGAATGGAACTGAGGGCCAGAATCAGGCCGATAACGGGTAAAAACAGCACCGGCCCCATCATGGCTTTGGAAAATGACTGTAACCGGCCCAGCAGTGAATCAGAGAGTATCTTCATATCAAGTTCCTCATGGGGGAACAGATTAAGGGCGTTATTGATTGTTGTTGGCGTTTTCCCGGTGAAGGCGCAAAACGGCATGACTGATTCGTTTCCAACCGCTTATGTTCAAGTTATAAAAGCCAGTTTGCCGGAAAACAATAAGCCGGCGCAAATAGGCACCGGTAAGCAGGCCATGACAACCTGTTTCACCTGTTTTGACCAAAAGTCATTGAAAAGGCGTCATAAGTTGACCGTATGACGCCTTGGCGTTTTCAACAGAACAACGCCTGGCGGGAAGGAAAAATAGGGCGGATAAACATATATGCCGGAATGGCAATGGGCGAAAAAACGGACGCGGCAATGGTCAGTTCGCCAGCGCATCAGGCGCCGGAATATTCAAGACATGAAATATTCCGAGAGTTTGTTCGCTACGCTATCAATCGAGAAAATGCTGCGCTGATGCGATTTACGACACTGACCGTAACGAGGATCCTGTTCTTCAAGCGCTTGCAGCAGACGATCCGCCACCATCATGGCCCCGGCGATTTCCGCAAAGCCATGTTCGCCTTCGCCATTCAGGGCGACCGCCGCCTGTAAATTCCAGTCGGACAGCTTATTGAACGGCGTAAATGACCCGCGCGTAATCGACAATATCCGCGCGCCCTGCTGCTTTGCCAGCGTCAGCACTTGCAGCATATCAGCCGATACCTCCGCCGTATGCACGGTGATAATACCCGTTTTCTGCGTCTGCGGAAAAAACGACGCCGTCGCCGGATAGAGCCTGTCGATAAAACTGGATGCCTTGCCTATGCGCATCAGATTCATTTGCAAAAAGAGCGCCACCGGCACCGCCGAACCCACCGCATAGATGGCGATAGCGTCCAGTTGATGCAGCCACCCCGCCGCCGCCGCCAGTTCCTTACTGTTCACAATGCTGTTGCTGTCGCGGATGCTGGCGATCACCGTATTGATTTCACTTTCATCTTCCCGATCCGCCCGCGAGGCGCCTTGCTCCAGCGCCAGCGCCGTCCGAAAATCCGCGAAGCCTTTGAAACCGAACGCGCGACAAAATCGGGTAATGCTGCCTTCGCTGGTATCAATCGAAGCCGCCAGTTCAGAAATAGTGTGGCGCATCGCATAATCAGGATTATCCGCGATAAAACGCCCCACTTTTTCCAGAATCGGGCTAAGCGCTGAAGCCTCATTCCTAATATTAATCAATAGATTATCATCGAATTGATTCATAAATCGCCTTTCTGCTCAAAATGCAGCCACTATCACATCTTCATCATTCCTCCCATGATAATAATTATTTTCACACAACAACAAAAGAAAATAATTATTTTTAGGAGAGATTATGAAAGGTCTTATCGTCTGTCGTACCGGCATGGGCAGTTCGTTAATGCTCAAAATAAAAGCCCAGAAAATTATCGATCAACACGGTTGGGATATTGAACTGGAACACGATGTTCTTTCCGGGCTCAACACCTGGCGAGATGTCGACTTCGTCATCACCATGAAAGATCTAACCGATGAGGTACAGGCCGCCGGCTTCCTGGCCATCGGCATCACCGACTTAATGAACGCAGATGAAATGACATCGGCACTGGCTGAAGTTGTCCGGGCCCACGGTCGCTAACCTCACCAGGAGGCACTATGGAACTCCTTCGATTCATTGTATTCGATATCCTGGGCGTTACCCCACTATTAGTTGGTTTTATTGCGCTTCTCGGCCTGCTGATCCAACGCAAGCCGATAGAAAAGATCCTGTCGGGCACCTTTAAAACCATCGTCGGCTTTCTGGTGTTTGCCGGAGGCGCCGGTCTTGCCGTTTCTTCGCTGGGCAATTTCCAGTCCCTATTCAGCGCCGGCTTCGGTCTGAAAGGCGTAATGCCGCTGGCGGAAGCGCTGACCGGCCTGGCGCAAACCAAGTTTGCCATGTGCGTTTCGCTCATCATGGTAGTGGGCTTTATCTGGAATCTGGTATTCGCCCGGCTGACGCCGTTTAAATACATTTTTCTGACGGGGCAGCACAACCTCTACCTCTCCGCGCTATTAACCGTCACCCTAAAAGCGCTGGGCTACAGCGATCTGCTGACTATTGCCGTCGGTTCGGTTCTGCTCGGCATCGCCTCCTGCCTGTATCCCGCCATCGCGCAGCCCTGGATGCGCAAAATCACCGGCAACGACGAAATCGCGATGGGTCACTACGTCACGCTGGCCTATGCGGCATCAGGCTGGATCGGCAGCAAAGTCGGCGATCCGGCGCAATCCACCGAAAAGCTCAACCTGCCGGGATGGCTGGGCATTTTTAAAGATTACATCGTTTCGGTTTCCATCTCCGTCAGCATTTTTTACTACATCGCCGCGCTGGCCGCTGGCAAGGCTGCCGTCACAGCGGCGGCGGGCGGGATGCATTGGCTGGTCTACCCACTTTTTCAATCGCTGACGTTTACCGCATCGCTCTATATCATCATCACCGGGGTACGTCTGCTGCTGTCTGAAATCGTGCCCGCCTTCCTCGGCATCTCGGAAAAATTCATTCCCAACGCCAAACCCGCACTGGACTGCCCGGTCGTTTTCCCCTATGCCCCGACCGCCACAGTACTGGGATTCATTTCCTCCTTCATCGGCGGTTTGATCGTTATGGGTTTACTGGCCTTACTGGGACAAACGGTGATCATCCCCGTGGCAATCCCCTACTTCTTTATCGGCGCCACCGCCGCCGTGTTCGGTAACGCATCCGGTGGTTGGAAAGGCGCGATCGTCGGCAGCTTTATTACCGGCATCCTCATCGGCATCGGGCCTGCATTGATCTATCCGATTATGGAGTCAGTCGGGCTATCTGGCACCAGCTTCCCTGAAACCGACTTTGTGGTTCTCGGCCTGTTGGTCTACTACATCGGCAAAATGTTGCCTTGATAAGGAGACACTATGGAGATTGAACAGCTTCAGGCACGCGCTCGCGCGACGCGGCGCGACATCGTCACGATGATTTATGAATCCGGTATCGGTCACCCCGGCGGCGCCTTGTCCATCGCGGATATCCTGACCTGGATCTATTACCGCGAAGTGGATCTTAAAGCCGCCAGCCGCAGTCGGGTCGTCATGAGTAAAGGCCACGCCGTCGCGGTGCAATACGCGCTGCTGCATCAGTTTGGGATCGTCAAACGCGAAGAGTTCAACACGTTTCGCCAGATTAACTCGCGTTTGCAGGGGCACCCCAGCATTAAAACGCTGCCGGAAGTCGATGCCACTACCGGCCTGCTGGGACAGGGATTATCCATCGCGTTGGGCATGGCCGCCGCCAAAAAGCGCAAGCAGGAGCCTCATCGGGTGTTTGCGATTATCGGCGATGGCGAAATGCACGAAGGGCAAACCTGGGAAACGCTCCAGCAGGCCGGCCATATGAAAATGGATAATCTGATCGCGGTGATCGATTACAACGGTTTTTCTTCCCACGATCCGATCAACGAGGTCGTCAATCTGGAACCACTGGCAGACAAGGTGCGCTGCTTTGGCTGGCACGTATTGGAATTACAGAACGGCAACGATATGCATCAGGTGGCCGCCGCTTTCCGGTTTGCGCGCCACCTTACGGGCAAACCGATCGCGATTATCGCCCATACCACTAAAGGCAGCGGAGTCAGCTATATGGAAAACAACGGCGACTGGCATTCCAAAACCCCGACCGCAGAACAGTATCAACAAGCCATGGGAGAATTACAGCCATGAAAGCGCCACGAGATGAAATAGGCAACGCATTGATTCAATTGGCAGAAAAAGGATACCCGGTGGTGGCGATCGACAGCGATCTGGCCAGTTCAACCCGAACCGATCAGTTTCAGACCGTTTTCCCTGCGCGTTTTTTTGAGATGGGGATCGCGGAAGGTTCGGCGATGAGCTTTGCCATCGGCCAGGCGTTGGAAGGACAGATTCCCTTTTACGTGAATTTCGCCATGTTTGTAACCGGCACCGCCTGGACGCAATTACGTCAGGCCTGCTATGGCGGCGTCAATATCAAGCTGGTTGGGAGCCATCCCGGTATGGATGATGGGCCGGACGGCGCCTCGCATCACGCGCTGGAAGATCTGGCGCTGACGCGGGTTCTGCCTGGCCTAACCATCCTTACCCCCGCCGATGCGGAAGAGGTGGCGGAGGCGTTTGAACAGGCGGCGCGCATTAAAGGTCCGGTCTATATCCGCGTCGCGCGCGAACCGATGCCGGTGCGCGATAAATCCGTTCAACCGCGCGTCGCCGACATCGCCGCGGTGCGCGAATCCGGCGATGATTTCGCCATCCTGTTTGAAGGCACCGCGCTTGAGCAGGCCAGCGCGGGTTACGACCAGCTTTGTCAGCAGGGTAAACGCGGTCGACTTATTCACGTCGCCTGCCTGAAACCATTTAATCAGCAGGCTTTCGCTGCGCTGGTGAAAGGCTGCCCGGTGATTGCCACCGTTGAAAACCATTCCATCAATGGCGGATTGGGCGGGCTTATCGCGGAAGTGATGGCTTCGCGGCAATGGCCGGCAACGCTGGTTCGTATCGGCACTCAGGATACGTTCACCGAATCGGGCAATAGTCGCCAGCTTAAAACCAAATACGGCATCAGCGGCGACGCCATTTGCGCCGCCGTTCTGGCCGTCGAACGCAGCGTTTCCGACGCGCAATAGTCCGCCCGCCGGCGGCATACGCTCTTGGCTATGCCGTCGGCAAGAAGACGTTCCCTATTTTCTGGAGCCTTCATGTCATCAACGCCGTTATTCAGCGCCAGTCAGTTTGTCGAATCCTGCGCCGACTGGCGCGACGCCATTATCCTCTGCGCCCGCCCGCTGATTGCGCAAGGCGCGATCAGCCCCGGCTACCACGACGCGATTATCCGGGAAACGGAACAAACCGGTCCCTGGTATCTGCTCAGCCCAGGGTTTGCGCTGCCCCACGCCCGACCGGAAGACGGTGTAACCAGCGCCATGACGCACCTTTCATTGCTGCGCATCCGTGAGTACGTGAGGTTTCCCGGCGATGAAAAGGTGGGATTACTCATCCTGCTGGCGGCCGGCAACGGCGAACAGCATCTTCAGACCATCCAGACGCTGATGTGCTGGCTGGATGAAAACGACAGGCTGGCGCGATTATTGCGCATTGAAACGGCGCCTGCGCTAACGCAATTTTTGCAGGCAGAACGGCCGTAGCTCCCCCTCTGCGTATTTCTCCATATATCACTCCCTTTCCGACAAAATCCCTATATATGGGACGAGTAACCATATTGTAGATTTATGCGGGACGAGTCACAAAGTATGCCGTTTTCGTGTGCTAAAAGTAGCGCAATGAACGGATAACGGGAAAACGCGATGAAGGAAGAAAATTCTACGGGCGCCAGCGGCGTCCAGACGCTGTTTAGAGGATTGGCGGTGATTGATGCCGTCGCAGCCGGCCATCGCGATTTAAAAGCTATCGGCGAATACACGGGAACGTCGCGCAGCACAACGCATCGTCTCGTCAATGCGCTTATCAGCAAAAACCTTTTACGGCACGTGGCGCGGGACGGTTACTACCTTGGGCCGAAACTCATCGAACTCGGCACCAGCTCTTTGAATGCCTATCCGCTGCGCCTGGCGGCGCAATCCGCTCTGGAAGCGCTGGCAAAACAGACGCAGGACACGGTGCATCTTGCCATCAGAGAAGGCAACGATGTGCTGTATATCGATAAAATTTCCGGCACGCGCGGTCTGGAAATGCGCTCCCGCGTCGGTCAGCGCATGCCGCTGCCTTTCACCGGCATCGGCAAGGCGCTCATACTTGACGACTCCGCCGACGAATGGCGCGCCATCTTTCAGGCGCACCATCCGCAGCGCGACATCGAAGCCTTTATTCGCGCCATGCAGAAGTACGCACAGGGCGGTTATGCGTTCGACCTGGAGGAAAACGAGTTCACCATCCGCTGTGTCGCCGCCCCGGTGCGAGACGCGACCAACCGGATTATCGCCGCCATTTCCGTCGCCAGCATTACGCCTTATATGCCCGACAGCCGTATGGAGGAACTGATTGATATCGTTAAAGAACATGCCGACGCCATTTCCATCGAGATGGGGTGGAGCCGGACCTCGTTCAATCAGCGCCGCCGAACGCCGGCCGAAAAAATACAGGAAAGGTAAATACGATGACGACACTGATTGCGCTGGATTGGGGAACCAGCATGCTGCGCGCCAGCCGCCTGGGGAAAAACGGGGAGACAGTAGAAAAAAGAACCCTGCCCTACGGCATAATGAAGCTCCCTGACCCTGCGCAAAACCGGGAACGCGCGTTTCATCAGGCGTTTCTTCAGGCATGCGGCGACTGGCTGGACGACGCGCCCGCCAGCCCGGTAATTGCCTGCGGTATGATCGGCAGCGCCCAGGGATGGCGGGAGGCCCCGTACATTGAGGCGCCCTGCGATATTCAGCAGTTGGCGCGGCAGCTGATCCGCATTGATGTCGCTCCCGGCCGGCATTTCTTCGTTGTGCCCGGCGTATGGAAAAACGGCGCCCTGCCGGAAGTGATGCGCGGCGAGGAAACCCAGATAGCCGGCGCCCTGCAATACGATGAGCCATTACGCTCCGCCGTCGAACGGCAGGGAAAAGCGCTGATTGCGCTGCCCGGAACCCATGCCAAATGGGTAGAAGTGACGCAGGACCGGATTATGAATATCCAGACATTCATGACCGGCGATCTCTACGACGCGCTGGCGCATCACACCATTTTGTCCACTACCATGCAGCCGCCGGAACAGCCGGACTGGGACGCCTTCGCGCAGGGCGTGGCGACGGCGCGGCGTTATGCGGCGACCGCCGGGCTGCTGGGTACGCTGTTTTCCGTGCGCAGCCGTCTGCTGTGCAAACACATCACCGCCCAACAGCAGCCCGACTATCTTTCCGGCTTACTGTTGGGCAGCGAATTGTTGGCGGTGCTGTCCAGGCAGTCGTCCGCCGCGGGGCAGAGTATTCCGCTCACCTTTATCGGTTCCGACGCGCTATGCCAGCGCTACATTCGCGCGCTGACCTGTCTGGAATGCTCTTACCCGGTCCATATTTCCGCCGGCGCGACGGAACAAGGGCTATGGTACATCGCCCGGCTGGCGGGATTGTTTGATTAACGTTGATTTTCCAACACCAGGGGATTAAACGATGGATTTCTTAACCACGCTGCGGCAAACGGGACTGATTGCCATTCTACGGGGGATCGCCCCGGACGATGCGGAAGCCGTCGGCCGCCGTCTCTATCAGGAGGGATTCCGCCTTATCGAAGTGCCGTTGAACTCGCCCGAGCCGCTGCTCAGCATCGCCCGGCTGCGTCAAAGCCTGCCGCCGGACTGCTGGGTCGGCGCAGGCACGGTCATGTCTGACGACGAGGTGCGAGCGGTAAAACAGCATCATGGCGAAATCATTATTTCGCCGCACACCGATCCGGCCGTCATCCGGGAAACTCGCCGGCAGGGACTGTTCAGTCTGCCCGGCGCGGCCACGCCCAGCGAAGCCTTTAGCGCCTTATCCCACGGCGCGCGCGCCATCAAGATCTTTCCGGCCGAAGCTATTTCGCCGTCGATCCTGAAGGCTTGGCGCGCCGTGATCCCCAAAACGATCCCGCTGCTGCCCGTGGGCGGGATCACGCCCGAATCCCTGTCCGTCTGGCGGGCGGCGGGAGCCAGCGGGTTTGGCGTCGGCGGCATGCTCTACAAACCCGGCATGTCGCCTGACAGCGTCGGAGAGCGTGCCGCCGCCTTCGTACATGCCTGGCATGCATCCGCCTAATAAAACAATAACTTACTTTCTGTACTGGAGTGCACCATGAAAAATCGCAATATCCTGCCGCATCTATTGACCGGCCTACTGGCCGCCTCGACGCTGTTTTCCGCCGCGCCGACGCTGGCCGCAACCTACCCGGTCCGTCAGATAGAAATGATCGTCCCATACAGCGCCGGCGGCGGTACTGACCTGGTCGCCCGCTCGTTTGCCGACGTGGCGAAAGAGTATCTGCCCAAAGCGATCGGCATCGTCAACAAACCCGGCGGCGGCGGCGCCGTAGGATTTTCAGAACTGGTGGCCGCCCGTCCCGATGGCTATAAAATCGGCCTCGGCACCGCCGAAATCACCATGCTGCCGCACATGGGGCTGGTCAACTTCAATGCCGACGATTTCGCGGCTATCGCCCTGTTGAACGCCGATCCCGGCGCGATTACGGTAAAAAGCGATGCGCCCTGGAATACGTTTGCCGAATTTATGGCGTACGCCAAAGCCAATCCCGGTAAGATCCGCATCGGCAACTCCGGTTCGGGCGCCATTTGGCATTTGGCCGCCGAAGCGCTGGGCGATAAAACCGGCGTTCAATTCAACAACATTCCTTATGACGGCGCGGCGCCGGCCATCACCGCGCTGCTGGGCGGGCACATTGAAGCGGTGAGCGTCAGCGCGGCGGAGGTGACCACGCACGTTGCGGCCGGAACGGTGAAAATACTCGGCGTCATGGCCGACGAACGCCTGGCCGCCTTTAAAGACGTGCCCACGCTGAAAGAAAACGGCGTCGACCTGTCAATCGGCACCTGGCGGGGCATTATCGTGCCGAAGAGAACGCCGCAGGACGTCCAGGCGGTATTGGCGGAAACGGCGCGCAAGGTGGCGGAGAATCCCCGCTTCGCCGAGTCGCTGGGGCGCATCAATCTGAATTTCGATTATCGCGACGCGGCGGAATTCCAGAAGTTAATCGATCGCGATAACCGCTATTTCAAAGAGTTGATGACCAAAGTCGGTTTGGCGCAGTAACGCGGCGTATCAGGGCGCGCACGCGCGTCCGATAACCGGAAACCGGGCCCGTTAACGGTGCGCCCGCTCGTGAATCTGTCCGGGCGCCGTCGGGCCGCTACAGAAACTTTTTAGTATCAGAGAACATCACTATGACCAATGTAGCGGAAAATTCGCACGCCACCGTACCGGACAAGGCGCGAAAAATAGAAGTGGTTATCGGTGTGGTTTTGATTCTGGTATCGCTGGCAGCCATCGTCGCCGCACAGAAATTCCCGGCCTCACGCCTGGCGACCGACATCGGTCCCTCGCGTTTTCCCGTGTTTTATTCCGTCGTATTGATACTGCTCTCGCTGCTATTAATCATTAATAATCTGGCGGTCATCAGGCGCCATAAACGCGCGGGCATTACCATACCGCCGCCGCCGTCGGAGGCCGATACGGATATTCGCCATGGGAAAACCGTCCTGGGCATGCTGGCCTCCTTCGCCTGTTTTTTCGGTATGTATTATCTCGGTTACATCGTCTCCATGATCCCGTATCTGATCTTTCTGATGTGGCTCATGGAGTTCAGGCACAAGATCTGGAATCCGCTTATTGCCGCCGCCGTTACGGGGCTGACATATATCGTTTTCTATCTTGGGCTGAACGTGGCCGTACCCGTTGGTTTGCTGTTTGAATAAACGGCAGTGCATCTCAAAGAGGGAAAAATATGCAAGAATTATCTATGCTTGCAGATGGCTTCATCGCGCTGTTCAACCACCCTACCGCGCTGCTGTTATCCGCCTTCGGCGTGTTTCTGGGCATTATGGTGGGGGCGCTGCCCGGCCTCACCGCCACCATGGGCGTCGCCATCCTGTTGCCATTCACTTTCGGCATGGACCCGGTCACCGGCTTGCTGATGATCAGCGGCGTGTTCTTCGGCGGCGTCTACGGCGGATCGATTATCGCCATTCTGTTGAGAATACCCGGCACGCCGGCCGCCGCCGCTACGGCGATTGACGGCTATGAGTTGACGAAACGCGGCGAAGGCGGCAGCGCGCTGGGCATCGCCATCATCTCTTCCACCATCGGCGGGACCATCAGCGTGCTGGTGCTGGTTTTTCTCGCGCCGCAGCTCGCCAAAGTGGCGCTAAAATTCAGCGCGGCGGAAAATTTCGCGCTGGCGATATTCGGTCTGAGCATCATCTCCAGCATTGCCGGTAAATCGATGATCAAAGGGATTATCGCGGGCTTTATCGGCCTGCTTATCGCCACCGTCGGGCTCGATCCCATGACCGGCTTCCCCCGGTTTACCGGCGGCATGCCGGAACTGATGAACGTCCCCTTTATTCCGGTGATGATCGGCCTGTTCGCCGCCTCGGAAGCGTTCAAAAGCATGGCGGAAACCGACCTGGTGAAAAAGAGCGCCGCCGTCATCGGCAGCGTTATTCCCACCAGAGCCACCCTGAAACGCTGTCTGGCCACCATTTTGCGTTCATCCGGCATCGGCGTTTTTATCGGCACCATCCCCGGCGTAGGAGCGGAAATCGGCGCCTTCGTCGCCTATAACGAAGCCAAACGCTTTAGCAAGACCCCGGAAAACTTCGGCAAGGGCGAGATTACCGCCGTCGCCGCCTGCGAAGCGGGGGCGAACGGTTGCACCGGCGGCGCCATGCTGCCGATGATGACGCTGGGCATTCCCGGCGACGCGGTCACCGCCATCATGCTGGGCGCGATGACGTTGCAGGGGTTGCAACCGGGTCCCATGCTGTTTAAAGAGCATGGCGACATGGTGTTCACCATTTTCGCCGGCATGCTGTTCTGCTACGCCGTCATGCTGATCCTGGGGTTGGGATCGCTAAAGCTGATTGTGAAAATGCTGCAAATTCCGAAGCCGATTCTCACGCCGCTTATCATGGCGCTGTCCGTCATCGGCACCTATGCCATCAACAATAGCATTTTCGACATCGGCATCATGCTGGCGGCCGGCGTGGTCGGCTATGTGATGGCCCGATTTGAGTTCCCGCCCTCGCCGGTGGTGCTGGCGCTTATTCTGGGACCGATGGCGGAAAGCAACTTCCGCCGCGCCATGTCGATCTCCAACGGCAGTATGGATTTTCTCTACACCCATCCCATCACCGCCATTCTGCTGAGCCTGGCCGCGTTCACCCTGCTGTATCCCATTATTCGCAGCGCGATCCGGCATTGCAAAACCACCGCCAGAAACAGCGCCGGATAAGTCGGCGCGGCATAAGCAGAACGCCCCGGCCTTGATGGCCGGGGCGTTCGTTCTATTATGTCAAACCACATCTGCGCCGCTATTTATTTAACCACCCGTAACGACGGTCTTCCTCCCTTGGGAGGCTGCGGCGGATCGTCATCGGGATTATCGTTTTCATCCGCGGCGTCCGGATTATTGTCGACGATCGACATCACCGTGCTGGCCGTGACGTCCTCATCCTGAAAATCCTCGAATTCGCCCGTCGATTCATAGGCGGGTTCCGGCTCAAACATGGTGCCGGCGCCGTTTTCCCGGGCGTAAATCGCCAACACCGCCGCCATGGGGACGTATACCTGACGCGGCACGCCGCCGAAACGGGCGTTAAAGCGCACGCTGTCATCAGCCAGCTCAAGACCGCCGACGGCTCGGGGTGCGATATTCAGCACAATCTGCCCGTCGCGGGCAAATTCCATCGGGACCATAACACCCGGCAGAGTAATATCGACCACCAGATGAGGCGTCAACTGGTTATCCAGCAGCCAGTCATAAAAAGCCCGTAACAGATACGGACGACGCGGAGATAGTTGAGACAACGCCATGTTGTTTAACCTCTGGTTTGCAAACGCATTTCACGTTCAGCTTCCGTCAGGGAAGCGAGAAACGCATCACGCTCGAATACGCGCGTCATGTAGCCTTTCAATTCTTTCGCACCAGAACCGCTCAATTCAATGCCTAATTGCGGCAGGCGCCATAACAGCGGGGCCAGATAACAATCCACCAGGCTGAACTCTTCGCTCATAAAGTAAGGCGCTTCGTTGAACACCGGCGCAACCGCCAGCAGTTCTTCACGCAGTTGTTTACGGGCGCCATCCGCTTCCTGAGCGCTGCCCTGCATGATTTTTTTCAGCAGAGAATACCAGTCGTTCTCAATGCGGTGCATCATCAGACGGCTGTTGCCGCGCGCCACCGGATAGACGGGCATCAGCGGCGGATGAGGAAAACGCTCATCCAGATACTCCATGATAATCCGTGATTCATAGAGCGTCAGTTCCCGGTCGACCAGCGTCGGAACCGAACCATAAGGATTGAGGTCAATAAGATCCTGCGGCAGATTATCCAGGTCTACCTGCTCAATCTCGACACTCACCCCTTTTTCCGCCAGTACGATGCGGACCTGATGGCTAAAAATGTCGGACGGACCAGAAAACAGCGTCATTACCGAACGTTTGTTGGCAGCGACAGCCATGAAAACCTCCAAGTTTATCGAGAAAATACGGCGAATAACCGATCTGCTACTGTTCTGCAAGCCCATATTCTGCGTTTTTGTCACTCGATATCGGAAAAAGCGACTCGCTGGGAAACAGGCACAAAAGTGGCGAATAGTTTATCAGATTTTGTTCGTTCTGTGGGGATATAAGCGCGACTTCATCATTAACCCACGGAAAATAAAGATTATTTTTTCAGAAAGGATAGCCCGCCATAAAAAAATCGCCGGGAGCGATTTTAAACGTCGCCCCGCAACGGCCCAAAGGGTGCGGGCAGGGATATAGCCCGCCATAAAAAAACCCGGCGACCAGCACCGGGTTTTTTCGCATTGATTTCGCTGCAGCGCAGCAGGAAATTAACGCTTGGAGAACTGAGGACGACGGCGTGCTTTACGCAGACCGACTTTCTTACGTTCAACCTGACGAGCATCGCGAGTCACGAAGCCTGCTTTACGCAGTTCGCCACGCAGAGACTCATCGTACTCCATCAGCGCGCGGGTGATACCATGACGGATCGCCCCGGCCTGACCGGAGATACCACCACCTTTAACGGTGATGTACAGGTCGAATTTGCCAACCATGTCGACCAGTTCCAGCGGCTGACGAACTACCATGCGGGCAGTTTCACGACCGAAGTACTGTTCCAGACTACGCTGGTTGATAACGATATTGCCGCTGCCCGGTTTGATAAACACGCGAGCGGCGGAGCTTTTGCGGCGACCAGTGCCGTAGTATTGATTTTCAGCCATTGCCTATAATCCCGATTAAATGTCCAGAACTTGCGGTTGCTGTGCCGCGTGATTGTGCTCGGTGCCCGCGTAAACTTTCAGCTTACGGAACATGGCACGACCCAGCGGACCCTTCGGCAGCATGCCTTTAACCGCGATTTCAATCACGCGCTCAGGACGGCGGGCAATCATCTCTTCAAAGGTCGCTTGTTTGATACCACCGATGTGGCCGGTGTGGTGGTAATAAATCTTGTCAGCACGCTTGTTACCGGTTACGGCAACTTTGTCTGCGTTCAGGACGATGATGTAATCACCCGTATCAACGTGCGGAGTGTATTCCGCTTTATGCTTGCCGCGCAGGCGACTAGCCAGTTCAGTTGCGAGGCGACCCAGGGTCTTACCGCTCGCGTCAACAACGTACCAGTCGCGTTTTACGGTTTCTGGTTTAGCTGTAAAAGTTTTCATTAAAAGCTTACCCAATAATTAGTTACACGCAGGTGTTCACCTAAACGCTAAAAAACAGTCGAGGCTCACACGACCATCAAGTCCAGCAAACCTACCCCTTCGAATAGCCATTGCCGGCACTATAAAGTTTTTGGGAAAAAAACTTTGTTGTAACGTGGGGTCGCAGGATTATAGAGAAGTCGCCGTCAAAGATCGACCTTTTTCGTCGCCGGAACGGGAAAAACCGCCGCCCTTTTACGCCAGATGCTGCTGGCGCAGATACTCCTCGCTCTGCATCTCCTGCAGACGCGATAAACAGCGCTGGTACTCAAACTTCAGACGCTCTCCCTGATAAAGCTCGAACATGGATACCTGCGCGGAAATAACCAGTTTAATCCGCCGCTCGTAAAACTCATCCACCAGCGCCAGAAAACGGCGGGCGGTATTCTCCTCCGCGCCGCCCATTACCGTAACGTTGTGCAGCAGCACGCTGTGATAAAGGCGCGACAGGACGATGTAATCGTTCTGGCTGCGCGCCTGCGCGCACAGCGTGGCGAAGTCGACGGCCAGCACGCCCTCGCTCGCGCCGAGGGTGGGCAGAGGGTGATGATTTATCTCCAGGACCGGGCCCGGCGTCACCCACGGCTGCCCCGACAGGCGGGTAAACATCTGCCGCATCGTCGCTTCCGTCTGCGCGTCAAGCGGCGTCAGATAGAGATGAGCCTGCGTCAGCGTCCGTAAGCGGTAATCAATCCCCGCGTCGACGTTACGCACTTCGCAATGCTGCTTGATCAGTTCAATCGCCGGCAGAAAACGCGCCCGCTGCAGGCCGTTGCGATACAGTTCGTCCGGCGGAATGTTCGAGGTGGCCACCAGGGTGATGCCGCGGGAAAACAGCGCGCGCAGCAGTTCGGCCAGCAGCATGGCGTCCGTAATGTCGCTGACGAAAAACTCATCGAAACAGAGCACGTCCGTTTCGACTTTAAAGCCATCGGCGACCTTCTCCAGCGGGTTTTCCTGACCCTGGAGCTGGTTCAGTTCCTGGTGCACCCGCAGCATAAAGCGGTGAAAGTGCAGCCGCAATTTTCGCTCCGTCGGCAAACTGTGAAAAAACAGGTCCATCAGCCAGGTTTTGCCGCGCCCCACGCCGCCCCACATATATAGCCCCTGGACCGGAGCCGCGACGCGTTTATCGCTTAATCCCAGCCACGCGCGCCATCTCCCCGGCCCGCCGGCGGAGCGCGCCGCGCGCTCGCACAACGCCTGATGGATGGTCTCCAGGCGCGCCACGGTTTGATGCTGTACTTCGTCGGGCTGATATTCCCCGGCTGACAGCGCTTGCCGGTAAAGCGCCAACGGTGTTGTCTGCTGCATAATGGTCGCAATCCCTGAGAAAAAATTTAATCGCGTTTTGTTGCGCGTTACCGTCGATTTGAGTCGTAATCGTAGCAGTTAACCACCTTGATGCCAGATATCGGCCGACATTACCCTAAGCCATCGCGCTTCAGGATTCCACTCGGACAAGGTTAACGGTTATAGTGACTATTATTAAGTGAAAAACCCTACGGAACAACGAAGTCAAAATAGGAGTCCTTATGACTTGGGAGTATGCGCTGATTGGTTTAGTCGCCGGTATTATCATTGGTGCCGTCGCCATGCGTTTTGGCAATCGTAAGCTGCGCCAACAACAGACGCTGCAGCACGAACTGGAGAAAAGCAAAGCCGAACTGGAAGAGTATCGTCAGGAGCTGGTCGGGCATTTCGCCCGCAGCGCGGAGCTGCTGGATAATATGGCGAATGATTACCGTCAGCTTTACCAGCACATGGCCAAAAGCTCCAGCAGTCTGCTGCCGGATCTTCCCGGCCAGGATAATCCGTTTAAATATCGCTTAACCGAGGCGGAAGCGGACAACGATCAGGTTCCGGTCGATATGCCGCCGCGCGACTACTCCGACGGCGCCTCCGGCCTGCTGCGCGGCGAACCTCCCGTCCGCAAGTAAAGGCGATTGCTTATGGTGTGAGGCCTCATCAAGCCTCACGTTTTTCGCTCGACTCCCCTCCGGTAAAATCAACGGTGTAGGCTATAGTTACAATCTACTGACGAAATATCAGTGAACTTTACACACCGATCGCCACTCTGACTCTTCACCGAGTGTTTAAGTTTATATATCATCATTTTATTCATCAGCTGGTCGTGAGAGAGTTAATCAACAATGAAGAAAAAATCTTTATTATTTAGTGCGCTGGCAATGAGCATAAGCTTAACCCTGTCATCGTTCCCGGCCGCCAACGCCGCGTTGCCCGCCGTCGTGCCCGGACAGCAGCAGCTTCCCAGCCTGGCGCCCATGCTGGAAAAAGTGTTGCCCGCGGTGGTCAGCGTGCATATCGAAGGCACCCAGGTACAGCGCCAGCGTATCCCCGAAGAGTTCAAGTTCTTCTTCGGCCCCAATCTCCCGACAGATAAACAAAGCACCCGCCCCTTTGAAGGACTGGGCTCGGGCGTCATCATCGACGCCGCGAAAGGCTACGTCCTCACCAATAATCACGTGATCAACAATGCGGATAAAATTCGCGTACAGCTGAATGACGGACGCGAATACGAGGCGAAATTGATCGGTCGCGACGAACAGAGCGATATCGCCCTGCTGCAGCTGACCAACGCCAAAAATCTGGTTGAGATCAAAATGGCCGACTCCGACCAGCTGCGCGTGGGCGATTTCGCCGTCGCCGTGGGGAACCCGTTCGGCCTGGGGCAAACGGCCACCTCCGGCATCATCTCGGCGCTGGGCCGCAGCGGGCTGAATCTGGAAGGGTTGGAAAACTTCATTCAGACCGATGCCTCCATCAACCGCGGTAACTCCGGCGGCGCATTGGTTAACCTGAACGGCGAACTGATCGGCATCAATACCGCTATTCTGGCCCCTGGGGGCGGAAATATCGGCATCGGCTTCGCCATTCCCAGCAATATGGCGCAAAACCTGGCGCAGCAGCTGGTTGAGTTCGGCGAAGTGAAACGCGGCGTGCTGGGCATCAAAGGCAGCGAAATGACCGCCGAAATGGCGAAGGCCTTCAAGGTCGATGCGCAGCGCGGCGCGTTCGTCAGTGAAGTGCTGCCGCAATCCGCCGCCGCGAAAGCGGGGATCAAGGCGGGCGATGTCCTTACCTCGCTGGACGGAAAACCGATCAACAGCTTTGCCGAACTGCGCGCCAAGATAGGCACCACCGCGCCGGGCAAAACCGTGAAGATAGGCCTGCTGCGCGACGGTAAACGCCAGGAGGTCTCCGTGGTTCTGGATAACAGCGCCACCGCCACAACCAGCGCGGAAACCCTGTACCCGGCGCTACAGGGCGCCTCCCTGACCAACGGGCAGTTGAAAGACGGCGGCAAAGGCGTACAGATCGATAACGTCGCCAAAGATTCGCCCGCGGCGCAGATTGGCCTGCAGAAGGGCGATATCATCATCGGCGTCAACCGTGAGCGGGTGGAGAACATCACCCAGTTGCGTAAGGTTCTGGAGACGAAACCTGCCGTTCTGGCGCTGAACATCGTGCGGGGCGACGAAACGATTTACCTGCTGTTGCGTTAATCATTTCGCCAAACCGGCTCCCCGAAGGGCCGCAGCCGGTAAGCCCGCGGCAAAAAATCGGACAGGGCGCTCTGCCCTGTCCGATCGTCTCATGATATTCTCACCGACATACTCTTTTTTACAGTAAACACGCCCATGCTTGTTAAGTTACTCCGTTCCGCGTTGCTTGGCCTGATCGTCGCCGGCATTCTGCTGGTCGCACTTCCCGGACTGCGACCCAATACCCCATGGTTTAACCACGGCGAGAGTAATGACAACGCGCAGGAAGATACGCCGCTCAGCTACTATCAGGGGGTGCGCCGCGCCGCGCCGGCGGTGGTCAATGTCTATAACCGGGTTCCCAATCCGCAACAGCAGAACGAACTCGAAATCCGCACCCTCGGCTCCGGCGTCATTATGAACGACCAGGGCTATATTCTGACCAACAGGCACGTGATTAACAACGCGCAGCAGATTCTGGTCGCCCTTCAGGACGGCAGACTCTTTGAGGCGATGGTCGTCGGTTCGGACACCTTGACCGACCTGGCCGTATTGCGCATCGACGGCACCAACTTGCCGGTTATTCCGATCAATCCGCAGCGCACGGCGCATATCGGCGACGTGGTGATGGCCATCGGCAATCCCTACAATCTGGGGCAAACCATCACCCAGGGGATTATCAGCGCCACCGGCCGCGTCGGGCTTAGCGCCGCCGGGGAGGATAATCGCCAGAACGGCCGTCAAAACCTGCTGCAAACCGACGCTTCCATCAATCGCGGCAACTCCGGCGGCGCGCTGGTGAATACGCTGGGTGAACTGGTCGGCATCAATACGCTCTCTTTTGATAAAAGCAGCGACGGAGAAACGCCTGAAGGCATCAGCTTTGCGATTCCCATCGCCCTGGCAACCAAAGTGATGGGCAAGCTTATCCGCGACGGCCGGGTAATCCGCGGCTATATCGGCATCAACGGCGTACAGATGGAAAATATCGACAGCACAGGCTTCGGACAGGGAAGGCTAAGCGGGATTCTGGTCAAAACGGTCGATCCGGGCGGACCGGCGGATAAAGCGGGGATCCAGGTTGATGATATTCTGTTGAGCGTCAACAATAAACCAACCCGCTCGGTGATTGAAACCATGGATCAGGTGGCGGAGTTACGTCCGGGCACCGTGATCCCCATTACCATCGAACGCGATAAAAAATCGATAACCTTGAATATGACGATTCAGGAGTTTCCGGTCAACTGAACCGGGCGGTAGTCCTGCCGCCCGGTCCGCCGCGCTTACTCGCCGGCTTTGACGCGTTCGATATTGGCGCCCAGCGCCCGCAGCTTATCTTCGATACGCTCGTAGCCGCGGTCGATATGATAGATGCGGTCGACCACCGTCACCCCCTCGGCAATACAGCCCGCCAGCACCAGACTGGCCGACGCGCGCAAATCCGTCGCCATCACCTGGGCGCCGGATAGCGTTGCCACGCCGTGGCAAATCACCGTATTGCTTTCGATTTCCGCCTGAGCCCCCATGCGGATCAGCTCCGGCACGTGCATAAAGCGGTTTTCAAAAATCGTTTCGGTGATAACGCCGGTGCCTTCCGCCACCAGGTTCAACAGGCTGAACTGCGCCTGCATGTCCGTCGGGAAGCCGGGATGCGGCGCGGTGCGGATGGTCACCGCTTTCGGACGCCGGCCCTGCATATCAAGGCTAATCCAATCCTCGCCGGTTTCGATATCCGCACCGGCTTCGCGCAGCTTCGCCAGTACCGCATCCAGCGTATCGGGGCGGGTGTGGCGGCAGAGCACTTTACCGCCGGAAATCGCCGCGGCGACCAGGAAGGTTCCGGTTTCTATACGGTCCGGCAGCACGCGGTATACGCCGCCGCCCAAACGCGCCACGCCTTCAACGGTGATTTTATCGCTGCCCGCGCCGCTGATTTTCGCCCCCAGCGTGTTCAGGAAGTTTGCCGTATCGACAATTTCCGGCTCGCGGGCCGCGTTTTCAATAATGGTCGTCCCTTCGGCCAGCGTCGCCGCGCTCATGATGGTCACCGTGGCGCCCACGCTGACCTTATCCATAACGATATGCGCGCCTTGCAGACGACCGTCCACCGAGGCCTTGACGTAGCCCTCTTCCAGGGTGATTTTCGCCCCCAGCTGTTCCAGGCCGTTGATATGCAAATCAACCGGGCGCGCGCCGATGGCGCATCCGCCCGGCAATGAAACCTGGCCCTGTCCGAAACGCGCCACCAGCGGCCCCAGCGCCCAGATGGAGGCGCGCATGGTTTTCACCAAATCATAAGGCGCGCAGAATACGTCGACCGCGCTGGCGTCGACGTGCACCGAACCATTACGTTCAACGCGCGCCCCCAGTTGGCCGAGCAGCTTCATCGTGGTATCAATATCTTTCAGCTTCGGCACATTCTGGATCTCTACCGGCTCTTCCGCGAGCAAGGCAGCGAACAGGATGGGGAGAGCGGCGTTTTTGGCCCCGGAAATGGTGACTTCACCGGTGAGCCGGGTCGGCCCCTGCACACGAAATTTATCCATAGCGGCTGTTTCTCAATGTTTCAAATTCAATCTTGCGAATCACATAACCACAGGCTTAAAAACCGTTAAGCTTGCGATCGCGCTGCCATTCTTCCGGCGTATAAGCCTTGATCGACAGGGCGTGAATGCGGTTATCCGCGATGTACTCCATCAGCGGAGCATAAACGGTTTGCTGCTTCTTCACCCGACTCATTCCGGCGAACTGCTCGCCCACCACGATGACCTGAAAATGGCTGCCATCGCCGGATACATGGGCTTCCTCGAGTGCCAATGCGTTTATCAGCACGTCTTTAATTTCATTATTTTCCATCGCTCTCGATTTCTATGTCAGGGGGATGATAAACAGGGTGGTATCTTAGATGAATACGGCGCTATCTTAAACAGAGAAATCCCCTTAAAAAATCGCTCCCGGCGATTTTTTAAGGGGATTCAGACAGCGCGTTATCGATACAAATTTATGCCGCTTAAGACACAGGGATGATTTCATTCAGGTTATACAAGGCTATCAGCGTTTTTAACCGATCCCCCGCCCCGATGATTTTCAGTTCGACGCCCTGCTGCGACCGCAGGTGGTAAAAATGAAGCAACAGCGCCAGACCGGCGGAATCAACGCGATCCAGCCCGGACACATCCAGCGTCGTTTTGTCCGCCAGCAGCTTGTCGCGCTGCTGCCACAGCGGCAGCAGCGTCTCCCGATCCAGCGCGCCGGCGACAAGCAGCGTCGATTGCTGCGACTGCCAGCTCAGTGCATTAGCCATTTTTCTTACCCAGCCCAGTGTGGTTTATCCGGATCAGTTCTGCTGATCCAGCGTAATCTTTCGTTCCGCCGCGGCTTGCAGCTGCTGGGTCAGGCCGTCCACGCCTTTTTGACGCAGCGTCGCCGCCCATTCATTCTGCTTGGTGGTGATCATGCTCACGCCTTCGGCAATCATGTCATACGCCTGCCAGTTGCCGGACTGGCTGTTTTTACGCCACTGGAAATCAAGGCGCACCGGCGGACGACCGCCTTGATCGATAATGGTGACGCGGATAGAAATAATATTGGCGTCGCCCAGCGGTTGATCGGGGGCGATCTGATAGGTTTGCCCGTGATATAACGCCAGAGCCTGGCCGTAGGCCTGCTCCAGATAGGCTTCAAACGCTTTGAAATAGGCATCGCGCTGAGCGGGCGTGGCGTCTTTGTAATAACGGCCGAGGACCAGCGCGCCGGCATATCTGATCTGTACGTACGGCAGCAGTTCTTCACGCACCACGTTGCGCAGATAGTCCGGATTTTGTCTGATGCGCGGCTGTTCGGTTTTCAGGCGGTCAAAGGTTTTTTGCGCCGCCTCGCTCATCAAACGATAAGGGTTGGTTTGATCCGCGGCGTTGGCCAACGGCGCAACCACCAGCAGAGCCACCATCAGTAAACGTTTAAACATACAGCTATCCTCTTATGGATGTGAAGTCGCAGGTTGGCCCGCAGGCTCGGGCGTCGCCGCGGAATTCGTTGCCGGCGCGGCGTTCCCCTGGCCGGCATTATCCTCGTTATTGCCGCCGCTTTTATATAAGAATTGGCCGATGAGGTCTTCCAGCACCATGGCTGACTTGGTGTCCTGAATAACCCCGCCGTCTTGCAATATGGAGGTTCCCATCTCTTCGTCCTCAAAACCGACGTTCAGCGCCAGATACTGCTCGCCCAGCAGGCCGGAGGTACGGATCGCCAGCGAGCTGGTATCGGGAATGCGGTCGTAACGCTGCTCAATATCCAGCGCCACGCGGGGAAGGTAGCTTTTCTCATCCAGCGAAATATCCGCCACTCGTCCTATCACCACGCCGCCGATTCTGACCGGCGAACGGGCCTTCAGCCCGCCGATATTGTCAAACGTCGCGTACAAACGATACGTCGGCTGGTTGCCGATCGACTTGATATCGGCCACTTTCAGACACAAAAAGATGATGGCGCACAGCGCAATCAGCATAAATGCGCCAACCCAAATTTCACTTTTCTTTGTTTGCATCGACTCAGTTCCCAAACATCAGTGCTGTCAGCACAAAATCCAATCCCAATACCGCCAACGAGGAATGCACCACGGTACGGGTCGTCGCACGGCTGATCCCTTCCGAAGTCGGGATCGCGTCATAACCGTTGAACAGCGCTATCCAGGTCACGGTAATGGCGAACACGATACTTTTAATCACGCAGTTCAGTAAGTCCTGCCGCCACTCGACGGCCCCCTGCATTGCGGACCAGAAAAAACCGGCGTCTATGCCTTTCCAGTCGACGCCGACCAGCGACCCGCCCCAGATGCCGACCGCGACAAAGATGATCGCCAGCAGCGGCATACTGATCAATCCCGCCCAGAATCGCGGGGCGACCACGCGTCTTAGCGGGTCTACGGCCATCATTTCCATACTGGAAAGCTGCTCGGTGGCCTTCATCAGGCCGATCTCCGCCGTCAGCGCCGACCCCGCCCGCCCGGCGAACAACAACGCCGTTACCACCGGGCCGAGTTCGCGCAGCAGAGACAGGGCGACCATCATCCCCAGGCTGGCTTCGGCGCTGTAGGTCGTCAGCACCAGGTAGCCCTGCAGCCCCAGAACCATGCCGATAAACAGGCCGGACACCATAATGATCAGCAGCGACTGAACCCCCACGCCGTAAAGCTGTTTGATAAGCAGCGGCCACTGTTTCCTGAATTCAGGCTTGCCCACCAACGCGTTGAACAGCATCAGTCCGGCTCGGCCAAAAGAAGCGCAGGTAGAAATTCCCTGACGTCCCAGCGACGCCAACGCCTGTAATAACATGAATTAGTTAACCCCCTGCTGAACCTAACAGCGCGGTTTTATAGTCACCCGCCGGAAAACGGAAAGGCACCGGCCCATCGGCGATACCGTCCAGAAACTGGCGGACGCGGGAGTCGTCGTTGGCCTGCAACTGCGCCGCCGTTCCCTCCGCCACCACATGCTGGTCGGCCACGATGTAAGCGTAATCGGCGATGCTCATCACCTCCGGCACATCATGGGAAACCACGATACAGGTAACCCCCAGCGCGTGATTCAGTTCATCAATCAGCTTCACCAGCGTTCCCATGGTTATCGGATCCTGTCCGACGAAAGGTTCATCGAACATGATCAGCTGCGGGTCAAGCGCAATGGCCCGCGCCAGCGCGGCGCGGCGCGCCATGCCGCCGGAAAGCTCGGCGGGCATAAGGTTGGCGGCCCCGCGCAGCCCCACGGCTTCGAGCTTCATCATCACCGTGCTGCGCAACAGCGGCTCCGGCAAACGACTGTGCTCGCGCAGCGGCCAGGCGACATTATCAAACACGTTCAGGTCGGTAAATAACGCGCCGGACTGAAACAGCATGCTCATCTTTTTGCGGGCGTTATACAGCTCGCTACGGGAAAGCCGGGGGATATTGTCGCCATCAAACCAGATTTCACCGCTATCCGGCTGCAACTGCCCGCCAATCAAACGCAGCAGCGTGGTTTTGCCGATACCGGAAGGCCCCATAATCGCGGTAACCTTGCCTTTAGGAACATTCAGCGTGATATCTGTAAAAATCTGTCGTTTCCCGCGTCGAAAGCTCAGGCCGCGGATTTCGACCAGATTGGTAACCTTAGGGTCCATGATCTTATATTCCTTACCGATCAGCGTGTTGCATACGATCGCTGGTTTTTGACGGATAACCATCCTATGAACTCATTCGTAAAGCCTAACGGTTGTACTCGCGCCAGGTGCGAATTTTACAAAAAATTACGGTAAGTTCTTGTCCAAAGAGGCGAAACAAAACCGCCGCAGGTTTTACTTTTCCGCCCCGCGCGGTCAGAATTAGCGCTAATCATGAAAAGCACCCTCTTTGGGCAAAATTCGTCCGGAACGGCTGGTTATCAACGGGTGATTATACCTTATAAAGGACGCCGCATGCTCTTTGCGACAGTACTCTTGATTGTTGGTTTAGTATTGCTGGTCTACGGCGCCGATCGCCTGGTCTACGGCGCGGCGGTTCTCGCCCGTTCTTTTGGCATCCCGCCGCTGATTATCGGCATGACCATCGTCGGCTTCGGCACCTCCCTGCCGGAATTAATCGTCTCGGTAACGGCGGCGCTAAACGACCAGATCGATATGGCGGTCGGCAACGTGCTGGGTTCCAATATAGCCAATATTCTGTTAATTCTCGGCAGCGCGGCGCTGATTCGCCCTTTGACGGTGCACTCCGCCCTGTTGCGCCGGGAATTCCCGCCTATGCTGCTGGTCACCGTTTTGTGCGGTTTTTTACTGCATGATAGCCATCTGAGCCGCGCCGACGGCGCGCTGCTGCTGATTGCCGCCGGACTCTTTATGCTGCTGATGCTCAGAATGGCGCGCCAGGCGCAGCGGGACGGCGTCGATAGCCTGACCCGGGAACAGCTGGCGGAATTGCCGCAGGAAGACAGCAACCAGACGGTGGCCGTGCTATGGCTTATTCTCGGCCTGATTATTTTACCCATGGCCGCCCGCATGGTGATCGATAACGCCACGGTGATCGCCCGCCATTTTTATATCAGCGAACTGACCATCGGCCTGACCGTGCTGGCGGTCGGCACCAGTTTGCCGGAGCTGGCGACCGCCATTGTCGGCACCCTGAAAAAAGAAGATGATATTGCGCTGGGCAATCTTATCGGCTCCAATGTTTTTAATATCGCCATCGTTCTGGGCGTGCCGGCGCTGATTTCGCCGGGCGTACTCAACCCGCTCGCCTTCCAGCGCGATTATTGGGTCATGCTGGGCGCCAGCGCGCTGCTGACGGCGCTTTGCCTCAGCAGAAAACGCCGCATCGGACAAGGCGCGGGCGCGCTGTTGCTATGCGCCTTCGTCGCCTATCTGGCGGCGTTGTTCCTTTTTTCCTGAGCAGAACGTCGGAACCCATTAACCAGAACATCAAAACAAGCAGGATTATCCAGGTATGTCACATTTTGAACTACAGCCCGGTTTTGATTTTCAGCAGGCCGGCAAGCAGGTACTGAAGATTGAACGCGACGGGCTGGCGCAGCTGGACCAGTACATTGACGACAACTTCACCCGGGCCGGCGAAAAAATATTCCACTGCCGGGGGAAAGTGGTGGTGATGGGCATGGGGAAATCCGGCCATATCGGCCGCAAAATGGCCGCCACCTTCGCCAGTACCGGCACGCCGGCCTTCTTCGTTCATCCGGGCGAAGCCAGCCACGGCGATCTGGGCATGGTTACCCCGCACGATATCGTGATCGCCATTTCCAACTCCGGCGAATCTCATGAGATTCTCTCGCTGATCCCGGTGCTGAAACGTCTGCAGGTGTTCCTGATCTGCATGACCGGCAACCCCGAAAGCACCATGGGAAAAGCCGCCGATATCCATCTGTGCGTTCGTGTTCCGCAGGAAGCCTGCCCGCTCGGGCTGGCGCCGACCAGCAGCACCACCGCCACGCTGGTGATGGGAGATGCGCTGGCCGTCGCGCTGCTGCAGGCGCGCGGCTTTACCGCCGAAGATTTCGCCCTATCCCACCCCGGCGGCGCGCTGGGCCGCAAGCTTCTGCTGCGCGTCAGCGATATCATGCACGCCGGCGATGAGATCCCGCACGTCTCCCATGACGCCTCCCTGCGCGACGCGCTGGTGGAAATTACGCGCAAAAATCTGGGGATGACGGTAATCTGCGGCGCGGATATGAAAATCCAGGGCATCTTCACCGATGGCGATCTGCGGCGGATTTTCGATATGGGGATTGACTTGAACAGCGCGCGTATTGCTGATGTGATGACCGCGGGCGGTATCCGCGTGACGCCGCAAACGCTGGCGGTGGATGCCCTGAACCTGATGCAATCACGCCATATTACGTCGCTGCTGGTGGCGGAGGACGATCGTCTGGTCGGCATCGTTCATATGCACGATATGCTGCGCGCCGGCGTGGTGTGATACATCCAGGCGGTTAACAAACCACGCACGGCGCGTTAAATACTGTAGGGTATAGAGGATAAACATGCATGAGTGAAATCAGGGCGCAAACCGATACCTGTTACGGCCCCGTCGATCGGCAGGTACTGGATAAGGCCCGCGACGTTCGTCTGCTGATCTGCGACGTTGACGGCGTGCTGTCCGACGGCCTGATTTACATGGGCAATCAGGGCGAGGAGCTGAAAACGTTCAACGTCCGGGACGGCTACGGTATTCGCTGTTTGCTGACGTCGGGTATTGAAGTCGCCATTATTACCGGCCGCACCGCCAATATGCTCGTCGATCGCTGTAAGACATTGGGGATCGCCCACCTTTATCAGGGGCAATCGGACAAGATTTTGGCCTTCAACGATCTGTTGGATAAACTGTCGCTGACGGCCGATCGGGTCGCCTATATCGGCGACGATCTGATCGACTGGCCGGTGATGGCCCAGGTGGGCTTAAGCGTCGCCGTCGCCGACGCGCATCCGCTGCTGTTGCCGCGCGCCGACTATGTCACCCGCATCGCAGGAGGACGCGGCGCGGTACGTGAACTTTGCGATTTAATTCTGTTCTCACAGAATAAGCTGGAGCATGCCAAAGGATTGTCGATATGAGTAAAACAAAGCGTTGGCTGACAGCCTTGCTGGCACTGCTGGCTCTCGTTCTTATCGGCTGGAATTTCGCCGATCGCGACGCGGCGCCCCCGCCCGATAATCAGGATAACGCCGTGCCGGTTTACACCAGCGAGAAAACCGCGACGCGGGTTTACAGCCCCGCCGGGAAGCTGAATTACCGACTGATTTCCGACAAAGCGGAATATTTCAGCGAAGAGCAGTTGAGCTGGTTTACCGCCCCGGTCGCCACGCTGTTTAACGAACAGGGTACCGCCACCTGGTCGGTGCGCGCCGATCGCGCCAAGCTGACCAAAGACAAAATGCTCTATCTGTACGGTCACGTCGAGGTCAACAGCCTGACCAATGACTCGCAGCTGGAGCGGATAAAAACGGACAATGCCCAGGTTAATCTGGTTACGCAGGACGTCTCCTCCGACGATGAAGTCACGCTATACGGCGCCAGTTTCACCTCTAACGGGATGAAAATGCGTGGTAATCTGCGTGAAAAGACAGCCGAGTTGATCGAAAAGGTAAAAACTTCTTATGAAATTCAACACAAATAACCCGATGCGTCATGCTCTGTTCGCCAGCTCGCTGTTCGCCTTCAGCATTCCGGCCTTCGCCGTAACCGGGGACAGCGAGCAGCCCATTCATATCGATTCCGCCCAGCAGTCCCTTGATATGCAAGGCAACACCGTGACTTTCACCGGCAACGTGGTGGTCAGGCAGGGCACCATTGAGGTAAAGGCCGATAAGGTGGTGGTGATACGTCCGCAGGGCGAGCAAGGCAGAGAGGTGGTCGAAGGCTACGGCAACCCGGTCACGTTTTACCAAATGCAGGACAACGGCAAGCCGGTGAAGGGCCACGCCCAGAAAATCCGCTACGAGCTGGACAGGGATTTTCTGACGCTGACCGGCAATGCCTATCTGGAACAGCTGGACAGCAATGTCAAAGGCGACCGTATCACCTATCTGGTGAAGCAGCAGCAGATGGAGGCGTTCAGCGACAAAGGCAAACGCGTGACGACGGTATTGGTTCCCTCGCAGCTTCAGCAGAAAGATAACAAGGGGCAACCCTCCCCTGCTCAGCAACCGCAACCACGAGTCACTGAATAATTTATGGCAACATTAATCGCAGAAAATCTGGCCAAGGCGTATAAAGGCCGTAAGGTCGTGGAAAATGTCAGCCTGACCGTCAATTCCGGTGAGATTGTCGGCCTGTTGGGTCCCAACGGCGCCGGGAAAACCACCACGTTCTATATGGTGGTGGGGATTGTGCAACGCGATGAAGGGAGGATTGTGATCGATGACGAAGACATCAGCCTGCTGCCCCTGCACGATCGCGCGCTGAGAGGGATCGGCTACTTACCCCAGGAAGCGTCCATCTTCCGCAGGCTGAGCGTGTATGACAATCTGATGGCGATATTGCAGATCCGTAAGGATCTGACCTCGGAGCAGCAGGAAGACCGCGCCAACGAACTGATGGAAGAATTCCATATTATTCATTTGCGCGATAGTCTGGGACAATCCCTGTCCGGCGGGGAAAGGCGTCGGGTGGAAATTGCCCGCGCGCTGGCGGCGAATCCCAAATTCATCCTGCTGGATGAGCCTTTTGCCGGCGTCGATCCCATTTCGGTGATTGATATCAAAAAAATAATCGAGCATCTGCGCGACAGCGGACTGGGCGTGTTGATTACCGATCATAACGTCCGCGAAACGCTGGACGTCTGTGAACGCGCCTATATCGTCAGTCAGGGACATTTAATCGCTCACGGTTCCCCCACAGAGATACTGGCCGACGAACAGGTCAAACGCGTCTATCTGGGCGAAGGCTTCCGACTCTGATAGGGTAGGATTTTTCATTGAACGATATAGCAAGTAAGGACGTCGGCGCTACATGAAGCAAGGTTTGCAACTCAGGCTTAGCCAGCAACTGGCCATGACTCCACAGCTACAGCAGGCCATCCGTCTGCTGCAACTGTCCACGCTTGAACTGCAACAAGAGATTCAACTGGCGCTGGAAAGTAATCCGTTGCTTGAGCAAACGGACAACCACGAAGAAATAGAGTCATTCGAGACCGTCGACAGCGATTCGCTGGACACCGGCGAAGCGCTTGAACACAAGGATATGCCCGAGGAACTGCCGCTCGACGCCACCTGGGACGAAATTTATTCCGCCGGCACGCCGTCAGGCACCGGCACCGACTATCGGGACGAGGAACTGCCGATCTACCAGGGGGAAACCACCCAGACCCTGCAGGATTACCTGATGTGGCAGGTGGAGCTGACGCCGTTTTCGGATACCGACGCGGCCATCGCCACCTCCATCGTCGACGCCGTGGACACCACCGGCTATCTCACCGTGCCGCTGGAAGACATTCTCGACAGCATCGGCGATGAAAGCGTCACGCTGGATGAAGTGGAGGCGGTGCTCAAGCGGGTACAGCGCTTTGATCCCGTTGGCGTCGCCGCGCGCGATCTGCGCGATTGTCTGCTGGTTCAACTTTCGCAGTTTGCCGACGATACCCCCCGTCTTGCCGAGGCCCGGCTGATCGTCAGCGACCATCTCGACCTGCTGGCGAATCATGATTTCCGTAGCCTGATCCGCGCCACCCGCCTGAAAGAAGAGATACTGAAGGAAGCGCTGGCGCTGATTCAGTCTCTCGACCCCCGCCCGGGGCAGTCAATCAATACCGGGGAGTCGGAATATGTGATCCCCGACGTGCTGGTGCGCAAAATTCAGGGACGCTGGGTGGTCGAACTGAACAGCGACAGCGTTCCCCGGTTGCAGATTAATCAGCAGTATGCCGCGCTGGGCAACAGCACGCGCAGCGACAGCGACGGTCAGTTTATCCGCAGCCATTTGCAGGAAGCCCGCTGGCTGATAAAAAGCCTGGAAAGCCGCAACGATACCCTGCTCAAAGTCACCTGCTGCATTGTCGAACAACAGCAGGACTTTTTCGAGCGGGGGGAAGAATTTATGAAGCCGATGGTGCTGGCTGATATCGCCCAGGTGGTGGATATGCACGAATCCACCATTTCCCGCGTCACCACGCAGAAGTTTCTGCACAGTCCGCGCGGCATTTTTGAACTAAAATATTTCTTCTCCAGCCATGTGAATACCGACAGCGGGGGCGAAGCCTCGTCGACCGCCATCCGGGCGCTGGTGAAAAAGTTAATCGCTGCGGAAAACCCCGCCAAACCTTTAAGCGACAGTAAGCTCACCACGCTGCTCTCCGAGCAGGGCATCATCGTGGCGCGGCGTACGGTGGCGAAATACCGAGAGTCTTTATCTATCCCACCATCAAATCAGCGTAAACAGCTGGTTTGATCTCAACTAGAAGGAAGACGCTATGCAGCTAAACATTACCGGACACCACATCGAAATTACGCCGCCGCTGCGCGATTTCGTGAATACAAAGTTCGCCAAATTAGAGCAATACTTCGACCGTATTAATCTGGTTAACGTGGTACTTAAAGTGGAGAAAGTACAACAAATCGCCGACGCCACGCTGCACGTTAACGGCGGAGAGCTGCATGCCACATCAGAAGCGGAAGATATGTACGCGGCCATTGATTTGCTGATCGATAAACTGGCCCGGCAGCTAAACAAGCACAAGGATAAGCTTAAACAACACTGATTTTTCTCCCGGCCCGAACGGGCGGGGAACAGACCCGGCCCACACAATACCCGGGCCGGGCTCACCGGAAGTGGAAGCGTCGTCAAGTGAAGATAAAATGAACAACGATCCCGTTTTGCAGCTCAGCACCGTGCTACGTCCCGAGTGCACCCGAAGTTCCGTCCATTGCCAAAGTAAAAAACGGGCATTGGAGATTATCAGCGAACTGGCGGCCAGGCAGCTTAATCTGTCTTCGCAGATTATCTTTGACGCCCTCCTCGCGCGCGAACGCATGGGCAGTACCGGCATCGGCAACGGCATCGCCATCCCGCACGGCAAGCTTGAGGACGACAACGCCCTGGGCGCGGTCGGGGTATTTATCCAGTTGGAACAGCCTATCGCGTTCGACGCCGTTGACAACCAAGCCGTTGATTTGCTTTTTGCCTTGCTGGTTCCGGCAGAACAATGTAAAACCCATTTACATACGCTATCGCTGGTCGCCAGGCGACTGGCCGATAAAACCGTTTGCCGGCGTCTGCGCGCCGCGCAAAACGATGAAGCGCTGTATCAGATTATGACGGAAGCCGGTTAAATCAGGTGGTGATGATGAGCAATGGCGGCACGATCGGTAATCACCGTTTTCCAACCATTCATCGTGCAAACAATCATGATCAAAACAATGGCAGCGACAGGTCGCCATCACGTTGCCAGGGGGGAATCGCCAGATGGTGCTGATGATCGTCAGTGGTCGCTCGGGCTCAGGAAAATCCGTAGCCCTGCGCGCGCTGGAAGATATGGGGTTCTACTGCGTAGACAACCTTCCTGTGGTTCTGCTGCCGGAACTGGCCGCTACGCTGGCTGAGCGCAATATCTCCGCGGCGGTCAGCATCGACGTGCGCAATATGCCGGAGTCGCCGGAAATCTTTGAGCACGCCATGGCCCAGCTACCGCAAAGCTTCGCGCCGCAGCTGCTGTTTCTGGACGCCGATCGCAATACGCTGATCCGCCGTTACAGCGATACCCGCCGCCTGCACCCGCTGTCCAGCAAGAATCTGTCGCTGGAAAGCGCCATCGACCAGGAAAACGATCTGCTGGAGCCGCTGCGCTCACGCGCCGATCTGATCATCGACACCTCCGAAATGTCGGTGCACGAGCTGGCGGAAATGCTGCGCACCCGCCTGCTCGGCAAACGGGAACGCGAACTGACGATGGTGTTCGAGTCTTTCGGCTACAAGCACGGCATCCCCATCGACGCCGACTACGTGTTTGACGTGCGTTTCCTGCCCAACCCCCACTGGGACCCGAAATTACGCCCGATGACCGGTCTGGACAAACCGGTGGCGGCCTTTCTCGACCGCCATACCGAAGTGCATAATTTTATTTATCAGACCCGCAGCTATCTGGAACTGTGGCTGCCGATGCTGGAAACCAATAACCGCAGCTACCTGACGGTGGCGATTGGCTGTACCGGGGGCAAACATCGTTCCGTATACGTCGCGGAACAGCTGGCCGACTACTTCCGCTCGCGCGGCAAAAACGTGCAGTCGCGCCACCGCACGCTGGAAAAACGCAAGCCGTCATGACCGTCCGACACACCGTGGAAATCAGAAACAGGCTGGGTATGCATGCCCGGCCCGCCATGAAACTGTTCGAGCTGGTGCAAAGCTTCAACGCCGAGGTGATGCTGCGCAACGACAGCGGCGCCGAAGCCGAGGCCAGCAGCGTGATCGCCATGCTGATGCTGGACTCGGCCAAAGGCCGTCTTATCGAAGTGGAGGCGAGCGGCCCGGATGAAACGCAGGCGCTGGCCGCCGTGGTCGAGCTATTCGAAGCCGGATTCGACGAAGAGTAAAAACGTTACCGACGATTCCCCCCTTCGTGACGGCGATCGCTTCCCTTTCCGGTAAGAAACGCTTACTCTTTCTCCCGACAATGATTTTTCTTATCCACCCCCGTTCCACTGGCGCGGGGGTGTTGTTTTATACGCACAATTTATGTCCGGGAGAAACACGAGGATGACAAAACCCAAAATCACCATCAGCGATATCGATGCGGAAATTTTGGATCGCCTGCTGGCTCAGCCTGCGTTCGCCAGTAGCGAAACGGCGAAAACCTTGAACGACGAGCTCGATCGTGCGGAAATTTTGCCGCCGACGGATATCCCGGCGGAAGTGGTGACCATGAACAGTCAGATACGTTTTCTCGACCTGAATACGCGCGAAGAACATGTGCGTACGCTGGTGTATCCTTCCGCCATGAAAGACAGTAAAACGCAGCTGTCGGTGATGGCGCCGCTGGGCGCGGCGTTGCTGGGGCTGCATGTCGGCGACGCCATGTCCTGGAAATTGCCCAACGGCGGCGAAACGCGCGTACAGGTGCTGGAGTTGCTGTACCAGCCGGAAGCCGCCGGCGAGTACCAACGCTGAATGCCGGGCCGTCATAGACGGCCCTCGCAGCAACGATCATTCGCCGGCGATTTTCATCTCCGGCAGCAGCACCGAACCGCACTGAATATTGCTGCGGGTTTCAATGTCATCCCCGACCGTGACGATATTACGCAACATCTCTTGCAGATTGCCGGCGATGGTAATCTCGCTGACCGGATACTGGATTTCACCGTTTTCCACCCAAAAACCCGAGGCGCCGCGGGAATAATCCCCGGTAACGCCGCTCACGCCCTGGCCCATTAACTCGGTCACCAGCAATCCCTTGCCCATCTGGCGGAGCAAACCGTCAAAATCCAGCCCCCGGCCGGCAATACGCCAGTTATGAATGCCGCCGGCATGGCCGGTGCTCTTCATCCCCAGCTTGCGGGCGGCGTAGCTGGTCAGCAGCCAGGTTTGCAATACGCCGTCTTTGACGATTTCCCGCTGCCGGGTGCGCACCCCTTCGCTGTCGAACGGCGTTGACGCCAGCCCTTTGCGCAGGTGCGGCAACTCTTCAATCGTCAGCCACTCGGGCAGAATCTGCCGACCGAGCTTATCCAGCAGGAAGGTGGATTTACGGTACACGCTGCTGCCGCTGATGGCGCCGACCAGATGACCGAACAGCCCGGTCGCCACTTCGGCGGAAAACAGCACCGGCGCCCGCATGGTCGGCAGCTTGCGCGGCGACAAACGGGATAGGGTGCGGCGCGCGCACTCCGCGCCAACCCATTCCGGCGTACGCAATTCATCCAGCGAGCGGCCGATGGTGTAGGCGTAGTCGCGCTCCATATCGCCGTTCACTTCGGCGATCACGCAGCTGGACATGGAGTGGCGGCTGGAACAGTAGCTTTGCAGCATACCGTGGCTGTTGCCGAAAACCTTAATCCCATAGTGGCTGTTAAAGCTTCCGCCTTCGGTATTGGTGATGCGCTTATCGGCCTGCAGCGCGGCATGCTCCGCGCGGGCCGCCAGTTCAATCCCCCGCTCCGCGTCCAGCTCCGACGGATGAAACAGATCCAGATCCGGCGCGTCGAACGCCAGCAGGTCTTTATCCGCCGGGCCGGCGAACGGATCGACCGAGGTATAGCGGGCGATATCCAGCGCGGCCTGCACGGTGCGGGCAATGGCGTCCGGGCTGAGATCGGTCGATGACGCGCTGCCCTTGCGCTGCTGGTGATACACCGTAATCCCCAGCGCGCCGTCGCTGTTGAATTCAACGTTTTCCACCTCACCATAGCGGGTGCTAACGCCAATTCCCGTCGTTTTCGACACCGCGACTTCCGCCGCATCCGAACCCGCACGCGCCAGCTCCAGCGCCTGTGCGACTGCCTGTTCCAGCGCTTTACGCTGTTGTGCAACCTGAGTGATTATCGTCATCGTTCTGCCATAATGAGTAAGAAAACACCATGCCGCTGAGTCTAACAGAATCTCAGGGGAAGCGCGCCTTTCGCCGCGATGGACGCCGCCAGGCATGGGTGATACTTTAGTATCACTTTCGCTATCGGAGGCAACCATGAAAGTAGAATTGGTGACCAACCTGAAACGGCAGGCGACCAGAATCCTTGCGGATCTGCGCGAGTCCAAAGAGGCGATCCTGATTACCGAACACGGCCAGCCATCCGCATATCTTGTCGACGTGGAAGATTATGAATTCATGCAACGCCGTCTGACGCTGCTGGAAGCGCTGTCCAAAGGCGAAAGGGCCGTGCTGGAGCAGCGCACCGTCCCCCATGCTCAGGCCAGGGAACGCCTGCAGAAATGGCTCAAATAGTCTGGACGGAACCGGCGCTCGACCAATTGAACGAGATTGCGGAATACATCGCCCTGGATAACCCGGTGGCGGCCAGTTCGCTGGTGCGGAAAATATTCGCCAAAGTAGAGCGCCTGGAGCGCTTACCGCAATCGGGGCGCGAGCCGCCTGAACTGCCGAATTCCGTCTACCGCGAGGTGGTTTGCAGTCCCTGCCGGGTTTTCTACAGAAACGATGAAAACGCCGTCATCATCCTGCACGTCATGCGTGAAGAGAGGCAGTTACGCCGATATTTACTCGCGGCCAGGGAGCAGTAACAGCATGCAGGATGCCCAAACGGAAACTGCGGACAATTTCGCCCAAAGCCCAAACCTGTTAGTATCGGCCTCTTTTTATCACGGGCCAACGCTATGCGTTGTAACTCCCGAAAATTTTTTATGGAGCCAACCATGAACGACAAACCCGAAGACTGGCTTGACGAGGTCCCGGACAATAACCAAGACGACGACGATGAAATTATCTGGGTCAGCAAAAGCGAGATTAAACGTGACGCCGAAGCGCTGAAAGATCTGGGCGCGGAACTGGTTGAACTGGGTAAAAACGCGTTGGAGAAGATCCCGCTGGATGACGATCTGCGCGCCGCCATCGAACTGGCGCAGCGCATCAAGAAGGAAGGCCGTCGCCGCCAGTTGCAGCTAATCGGCAAAATGCTGCGAGCCCGCGATCCGGAACCGATTCAGGCCGCGCTGGACAAGCTGAAGAACCGCCACAACCAGCAGGTGGTGCTGTTTCACAAGCTGGAGCTGCTGCGCGACCGTCTGGTGGCGGAAGGCGATGACGCCATCCCCGATATTCTGGCGCTCTACCCTTCTGCCGATCGCCAGCAGCTGCGTTCGCTGGTGCGCAACGCGCAAAAAGAGAAAGCGGCCAATAAACCGCCAAAATCCACGCGGCAGATTTTTCAGTATTTGCGTGAACTGTCGGAAAGCGGAGAATAAGCCGCCGCGCGTTCGAGGACGGCATCGCCGGTAACCCTGAGGCACACCGGCCTATCGTACCGAGGGGCCATAGTGGGACACATCCCTGCGTCCCCGCATAAAAGCCGGCAACTATGCTTCCGGCAAATTTGTCGGCTGATTACGCCGTACCGCCCACGGTCAGGCTTTCCAGCTTCAGCGTCGGCTGGCCCACGCCGACGGGCAGGCTCTGCCCCTCTTTGCCGCACACGCCGACGCCTTTATCCAGCGCCAGATCGTTGCCCACCATCGAGATCTGCTGCATCGCCTCAATGCCGGAACCAATCAGCGTCGCCCCTTTCACCGGGCTGGTGATGCGCCCGTTCTCGATCAAATAGGCTTCCGAGGTGGAAAAGACGAATTTGCCGGAGGTAATATCCACCTGGCCGCCGCCAAAATTCGGCGCGTACAGGCCGTACTCGACGCTGGCGATAATCTCCTGCGGCGTGGACTTGCCGGCCAGCATATAGGTATTGGTCATGCGCGGCATCGGCAAATGGGCGTAGGACTCGCGGCGGCCGTTGCCGGTCGGCGCCGCGCCCATCAGACGGGCATTGAGTTTATCCTGCATATAGCCTTTCAGGATGCCGTTTTCGATCAATACGTTATATTGTCCCGGCACCCCTTCGTCATCCATCGCCAGCGAGCCACGACGGCCGGCCAGCGTACCGTCGTCAACCACGGTGCAAAGCTCGGAGGCCACCCGCTTGCCCATCTGGCCGCTGAATACCGAGGTGCCGCGGCGGTTGAAATCCCCTTCCAGACCGTGACCGACCGCTTCATGCAGCAGCACGCCCGGCCAGCCGGCGCCCAGCACCACCGGCATGGAGCCTGCCGGAGCCGCCACCGCCGACAGATTGACCAACGCCATGCGCACCGCTTCCTTCGCCCAGGCCTCGACGCGAGGTTCGCCGTCGACGACTTCCCAGAAATAGTCATAGCCCCCGCGCGAGCCGCCGCCGCTGGAGCCGCGCTCGCGCTTGCCGTCCGCTTCCACCAGTACGCTGACGGAGAGGCGAACCAGCGGACGAACATCCGCCGCCAGCGTACCGTCGGTGGCGGCCACCAGCACCAACTCATACACGCCGGTCAGGCTGGCGGTGACTTCCTGCACCCGGGCATCGGCGGCCCGGGCCACGGCGTCGGCACGCTGCAGCAGGGCGATCTTGTCTTCGCGGCTCAGGCTGTCCAACGGGTTAAACCGCGGATAAAGCGCGCGGTGGGACACTTCACCCAGCGTATGGGCCGTGCCCGTCCCCTGTTCGCGCACGATGCTGCGCGCCGCCTGAGCGCTTTGGTGCAGCGCGTTCAGCGTTATTTGATCGGCATAGGCAAAACCCGTTTTTTCACCGTTGACGGCGCGGATCCCCACGCCCTGATCGATATTGTAGGAGCCGTCCTTGATGATGCGGTCTTCCAGCACCCAGGACTCATGATAGCTGGACTGAAAATAGAGGTCGCCGTAATCCAGACGACGTTCATTTAACAGCTCCAGCACAGAGGAGAGGTCTTGAAGATTCAACTTGTTTGCGGTGAGTAATTGCTCACTGACAAAAGACAGACTCATATTTTTTCACTCTTTATTAGATGAAATCGGGTGAACGCGGCGCGCCGGTCAGGCATGCCGCTACTCGCTTTTCTTCCGGCTCGGTTCACGCTGCACTTCCTGAATCTTCGGCTGATCGAGACTACCGGAAATCTGGTAGCGGATCAGCGAAATCTTGTTCCATAACGGCGCCAGCACCTTGCTGGCGGCGAATACGGCCGCCCCCACCACCGGGTTCACGGCAAATGCCGTCGCCACGCCCACCGTGGCGGAGATTTCCGGCGCCACGGTCACGTCCATACTGACCTGGCGTTTCACCAGGTCGACGTCGCCTTTCATGGCGATATCCGCTTCCAGCCCGTCAACCAGCATATCGTCGGTATGCAGCACGCCGTCTTTAATCCATGCCGTGCTGCGAATGGAATCAAAGTAGAAACCGCTGCCGAAGGTGTCGCTAAAATCAAGCTGGAGTTTACGCAGCAGGGCGTCAAAGCTGATCAAACGCAGTAACTGCCCAGCCTGTCCCGTCCCCACATCGGCAATTTCGCCTTTACCTATCCGCGTATGCAGTATGCCGCTCAGGCTGGCGATATCCGGCGCCCAGGGCGTGCCGCGCCAATAAAGATCGTAATCGACGGCGAAGGACCCGGCGCGCAGCGGCGTATCGATGCCGAACCAGTCGGCATTCTGCACCAGACTATCGCCCGATACCCGCCCTTTCAGCGCGGTGCGCACTCCCTGCGAGTTGTCCTGCCAGTTGCCGTTCACCGTCAGGCGGGCTTTACCCGTATCGATAATGCCGTCGCTTAAGGTCAGTTTCCCTTTTTCCGGCTGCAGCCTTGCCTGAATATGACCGAAATTCTGCCCGACAAACCAGCATTGACGGCAGTTTATCTGCATTGCGGGCCAATTCTCAAAATTCATGCTCACGTCGCTCAACGGCGATTTTTTCTCAGCCAGCGCCACCGGGTTGGTCGCCTCATCACCTTTCCACTGCGGGTTGTAGTAAAGATAGCGAATATCGCTGAGCCATACGCCGCGCCGCGGTATATCAAGCGTCGCGTCGATCTCACGCCCCCTGGCCTGCACCTCGCTGCCGCCCAGGGTATTTTTGCTGCTAATCGACAGATCGTGCCATTGCTGCCCCAGCAGTTGGAGCTCCGGCGTACGCAAGGTGACTTCTGCCGGAAGGCGGAAACGGCTGGCGGCGCTATCGACGTTCAGCGACGAGCTCGCGGAGGGCAACAGCCCAAGCCAGCGTTCGCCGTCCAGCGCGGGAAGGTCGAAAACCAGCGCCGACGCCGACGGCAACGGCGGCAAGCCGCTCCCTTTGCGCCAGTTGGCTCGCGCCAGCGTTATCGTATCGCCTTTCAGCAACCACTGGCTGTTGAACCAGTTATCCTTGCCCAGCTTACCGTGCAGAGTGAAGCCGTGCAGATCGCCTTTGGCCTTCACCTGTAAAGGCAAACTCTCCCCGGCGGGTTTATTCAGCGGGCTGGGTAAGTGACTGCTCACTTTGCTTAAGTCCGCCTGTAGATCCACGTCAAACTTCGGAACGCCCTGATAAGGCAGGCTCACCGACACGGCGCTTTGCCAATCCGCGCCGCCGGATATCTGTCGCCCTAACGGCCCCGGCATGCCCGGGAAACGGGACGGTTGCCACGCCCCCTGCAGCCCGACATTCACCTGATAGGCCCGCTCCTGCTCTTCGGTGGTGAAATCCACCGTTATCGGCTGATCCAGCCAATTCGCCCGCAGGGTTTCACTGCGCAGATTGCCATTGTCGTAGCGGAACCCGCCGGTCAGATTTTTTAGCGTGCTGGATAACGGCTTAATGTAAAGGCTGTTGTTATTCAATACGATATCGCCGCCGGCCCGGACTTCTCCGCCGGCCAGCGGAATGTCCAGATTCAGCGTTCCCTGCACCGGTCCGCCAAGCTGTAACTCCTCCAGCGCGGCCCCCAGAGAAGATTTCAGCGGCGTTTGCCGGAAGTAGTTGCCCACTTCCGGGCCGGGGCCGTTTAACTCGCCCGCGACCAACAGCCGTTCTTGCTGATAATCAGGGATCACCGCGCTGATATTCCTGCCTTCCACTTTCCCCAGCCAGGCCTGCGGCGCCAGCATCCATAAGCCGTTATTGGCGAAATCGAGATTGATATCCAGCGGCGTTAACGCCGGCCAACCCGGCTGAAACGCAAAGGTGGCATTCTTCACCGGCGCCCAGACTTCAAACTGCCCTTCCCTGTGGGAGTAGGGAAAACGCTGCGGATTACCCGCCAGTATCAGCGTGCCGTTATCCACCCGTCCGCTCTTCAGCGCCCCGCTCAGATAATCCACCAGTTCTTTCCCCATCAGGGGCTCGGGATAATAGCGCCAGGCGTCGGCGGCGTCCGTCAAACGCAGCCCCGCCAGCAGGTCCAGCCTGGGTTCGCCCTGGGCAGGCTGCCGATAATGAAAATCGCCGTTGATCCACAGCGACCTGGCCTGAACGTCCAGCCCGTGACTCCACAGCTCCCATCCCTGACCGTCGTAACGCCAGTCAAGCACGCCGCCGGCCTGGCTGATTTCCAGCGGCGCCCGGAAGGTCCCGTTGTTCGGCAGCGTGCTCTCGGCCAGATGCAAATCCACCTGCCCGCGCTCGACGCTGCCGCTCACGGAGCCGGAAAAGTGATCCATACCCGGCAACCGTTGCCACGCCTGCCAGCTCACGTCATGCCAGCGGGCCTGGAAACGGCTCTTCTCCGGCTGTTGCAGAGGAATATCCACCGCGAGCGTACTGAGCCTGCCCTGTGGTTGCAGCTGTTCCCAGCGTTCCTTTAATAGCGGCGTGGTGGTGGACAGCAGCGGCAACAGCGCGCCAAAACGCGCCAGATCCAGATTGCTGGCGCGAAGGCGTAATTCCTCCTGACGATCCGGCCCCAGCAACTGGGTATTCTGCGGCAGCCAAAGCGCGGAAACTTGACCTTTCGGCCAGGGGACGCCATCCGTGGCCAGATTCAGCTCCGGCACGGCAAGCCGCCAGCCATTTTCCTGACGGACGACGTGCAAAACCGTATCGTCGACGTCCAGGCGATGGGCGTCGACGCCTTCTCCCCAGGTCGCCGTTCCCTGATTGAGAAACACATCTCCGCCATAAATATCGCCCTTGCGCACGTCAATCCAGGCCGCCAGGCTGAAGTCCGCGCTTTCCAGCCCGGTGTTGTTCTTCATCCAGCGGCTGAACCAGGGCTTCATATCGATATTGTCGGCCTGCAGGTAAAGCGTGCCGTTATTGAGCACCCCTTGATCATCGTCCAGATCCATGCGCATCTGCACCACGCCGTGCTGGCCGTTAAAGCTCGACAGGCTGATCAGCCCCTCGGCCCGATGACGCTTGTCGGCGTTCAGCCAGGTAAGCTGCGGAATGCTGAATTCGGCGCGGGCGCCGGATGGCGTAAGAAAAGAGATATGGCTGTCGCGCAGATCGAAGTGATCGAACTGACGCAGAAAAAGATCGTTCAACTTCCCCGTGGTCATCAGGTCATCGCCCTGACGCTGCCCGAAGAGCGTGGTATTGAGATCGAGCCGTAGCTGATAGAAGGTGAGATCGCGGAACTGCCAGCGCCAGTGCAGCAATGACTGCCACACATCCAGCGCCAGCGTAATACGTTCCGCCCGCCAGTCCGACTCCGGCAGGGAAGTGTGAAAATTTTTGATTTCCAGCGTGGGGCCGAAAGATTCCCAGCGTCCTTTCAGCGAGCCGATTTCCAGCGGAACCCCGGCAACGGACTGCGTCCACGCCACCAGCCGTGGCCGGAAGTGATCGAGCTGTGGCAGCACCAATCTTAAACCGCTGACTAACAGCGCAACAATCACAATAAGAGTGGCGCCCGTCGCTAGTAATATTCCGGGCAATCGCCTCACGTATTTCTCCTTGTTTTCGCGAAAGCCGCTTTCATCGGGGGTTTGCGGAGTATGCCGTTCAACCATAAGCGCGCCCGAAAAGCGCCCCATTGGTGAAGCGGGTTGCAGGCAAACTTACATCATGACCACGTCGAACTGTTCCTGGCTGTACAGGGGTTCAATCTGCACTCTGACCTGTTTGCCGACAAAAATTTCAACCTCGGCCAGCGCGTGCGATTCTTCGCTTTTCAGCGCTTCCCCCACCGCCGGCGAGGCATAAACCAGGAAGCGATCGGTATCATAAGCGTGATGGACGCGCACTATCTCCCGCATGATCTCGTAGCAGACGCTTTCCACCGTTTTCACCGTTCCCCGCCCATGGCAAGTCGGGCACTCATGACACAATACGTGTTCTACACTCTCACGGGTGCGCTTACGGGTCATCTCCACTAATCCTAGTTGAGAGAAACCATTAATACTGGTTTTTACCCGATCTTTACTTAATGCCTGCTCCAGAGAGTGCAGTACGCGGCGCCGGTGATCTTCGTTGTTCATATCGATAAAATCGATGATGATAATGCCGCCGAGATTGCGCAACCGAAGCTGGCGTGCCACCGCCTGGGTCGCCTCGATATTGGTATTGAAGATGGTTTCGTCCAGATTGCGGTGGCCGACGAATGCCCCGGTATTGATATCGATGGTGGTCATGGCTTCGGTCTGATCGATAATCAGGTAACCGCCGGATTTCAATTCGACCTTTCTGTCCAGCGCCCGCTGAATTTCATTTTCCACATCGAACAAATCAAAGATGGGCTGCGTGCCGACGTAATGCTCCAGCTTATTGGTCATTTCCGGAATATATTCCGCGGTAAACTCCAGCAGGGAATCATAGGTCAGCCTGGAGTCCACGCGAATACGGTCCAGCTCCGCGCCGGCGAAATCGCGCAGGATGCGCTGCGCCAGGGCAACTTCGCCATAGAGCTGATATTTGGTCTGGTTACGTTTTTTACGCTCCATGACCTTGGCCCACAGGCGCTTGAGAAACGCCGCGTCCTGGGAAAGCTCCTCTTCGCCGATGCCTTCCGCGGCGGTGCGGATAATAAACCCGCCTTGCTCGTCGCAATAGTCGGCGACGGTTTTCTTGAGACGCTCGCGCTCGGCCTCGCTTTCAATGCGCTGTGAAACGCCGACGTGCGACGCCCCCGGCATAAACACCAGATAGCGCGACGGCAAGGTGATATCCGTGGTCAGGCGGGCGCCTTTGGTGCCCAGCGGATCTTTCACCACCTGCACCATCAGATCCTGTCCCTGACGCACCAGTTCGGCGATATCGCGCACATGAAAGTTTTTCTGTTCGTCGCCGGCGACGCACTCGGTGTGCGGCATAATATCGGACGCGTGCAGGAACGCCGCCTTATCCAGGCCGATATCCACAAACGCCGCCTGCATACCCGGCAATACCCGGCTCACCCGGCCTTTATAAATATTGCCGACGATGCCGCGCTTGGCTTCACGCTCAATGTGGATTTCCTGCAATATACCGCCATCAATATAGGCGACCCGCGTTTCCGACGGGGTGACGTTCACCAGTAACTCAGCAGTCATGTTTTCCTCTCGCAATCCGCAGCGCAGCAAAATTACCGAACAACTCATGTGTTTCCACCAGCGGTAATCCTACCACCGCGTGGTAACTTCCCTTTATCGATTTGACAAAACAGCCGCCTTTGCCCTGAATGCCGTAAGATCCGGCTTTATCCATCGGCTCGCCGCTGGCGATATAATTATCGATATCCTGACGGGAAAGCGGGCGAAATACGACCTCGGTCACCACCAGACTACTTAACATATCGCTTCTGTCGGCCAGCGCCACGGATGTCATCACCTGGTGCCGCTGCCCGGAAAGCTGCGCCAGCATCCGGGCGGCATGGGCCTCATCGCGTGGTTTTTCCAGCACCTGTCCGTTTAATACCACAATAGTATCCGCGCCCAGCACCGGCAAATCCGCCGGGGCGACCCGTACGCCCGCCGCCGCTTTCTCATGCGCCAGGCGGCGAACATAGGTTTCCGCCTCCTCATGCGGCAAACGCCGCTCCTCCACCGCCACGCTCAGCTGCGAAAAAGGGATATCGAGCAGCGCGAGCAGTTCCCGGCGACGGGGGGAAGAAGAAGCCAGATACAGTTGATGCATGGGCAAGCCTTATTGCACGGTAAACTGACGGCGTATTTTACGCATCAGCAGGAACAGCCACGGCCAGAGCACGCCATCGACCACGCTGTTCCAGAATGCTTCCGGACGAAAGGCGATGTTAATCACCAGAAACTCCGCCCAGAACACAATCAAATCCATCAGCAGCGAAAGCAGCATGACGATCAATGCCTGCTGCCATAGCGCCATATTACGGAACAGCTGGAATTTAAACGACACCAGATAAGCGATAATACTTAAACCCAGCGCCCGCACGCCCAACGTGGATCCCAAAATCAGATCCATAATGATGCCCAGCACAAACCCGGTTCCCACGTTAACCCGGTGCGGCAGCGCCATCACCCAGTAAATCAGGAACAGCGTCAGCCAGGAAGGGCGATAAACGTAAATCTGTTCCGGCCACGGCATAATCTGCAATACCATCGCGATCAGAAAAGAGAGCCAGATAATCCAGTTGCCGTGGCGACGGTAGCGATTCATCAGCGTACTCCCGGCGGCGCGGCGGCAGGATCGGCAACCGGCGGCGGCGGCCCCATTTCGTCAGGCGAGGGCAAGACCTGCGGCATCATCTGCATCAGCCGTTCATTGGCGACGCGGTGAACTTCCGCCGGCGGTAACGCCGTGCTGGCGTTTCGGTCCACGCCCCACAGCAGCAGCAGATAGCGCAAACGCTGCAAGCCGGCGGTCGGACGCGCCTGTATCACCGTATAGGCCCGTTGGGTATCGATGGCGACCGATGACACCACCGCGACGGGATAACCTTCCGGGAAACGGCCCCCCAACCCCGAGGTCACCAGCACATCGCCGACGCGAATATCGGTATTATTGGGCAGGTGCTCCAGTTGCAGGTCGTCGGTACAGCTATTGCCGGCGGCAATCACCCGGATATCATTGCGCAGCACCTGGATCGGCAACGCATGGGAAACATCGCAAATCAGCAAAACCCGGCTGGTAAACTGCCCGACCGCGATCACCTGGCCGACCACGCCTTTGTCGCTGATCACCGGCTGGCCTTCATACACGCCGTTTACCCGGCCTTTATCAATGACCACCTGGTCGCTGTAGGGATCGGTTCCGGCGGATATCACCTGGGTCACCATCTTTTGCTCATCCTGGCGCAGCGGAGAACCCAGCAGTTCGCGCAGGCGGGCGTTCTCTTGCTTCAGTTGCCCCAATAGCAGCAGGTCGCTGTTTTTCATCAGCAACTCCTGGCGCAGCGCGGTGTTTTCCAGTCCCAGCTGTTCACGACTGGCCAAAGATTCAGACATGTTGTCCAGCATCTGGCGCGGGCCATTGGCCAGAAAATAGAAAGGGCTGACGGCGGTATCCATATAGGTTCTGATTTTGACGAACGCACCGAGCCGACTGTCAGCAATAATCACCACAATCGCGGTGACGACAGCAAGAAAAAGTCGCAGTTGCAGGGAAGGTCCCCTGCTAAAAATCGGCTTCATAAAATTTGCGTATTCCTTTCCTCGACAGCAGCAATAAATCGCCTGGAGCGATTTTCAACGTCGCAGGGCGGCATAAAAAAAGGGGCCGCCGTGCGGGATGAAAAACCTGCGCCTTCCCCCATACGGCCCCCCCTTTCCCGAACGAGTTATTCTTCGCTGAACAAATCGCCGCCGTGCATGTCGATCATTTCCAACGCTTTACCGCCGCCGCGCGCCACGCAGGTTAACGGATCTTCAGCCACCACCACCGGGATGCCGGTCTCTTCCATCAGCAGGCGGTCCAGATTGCGCAGCAGCGCGCCGCCGCCGGTCAGCACCATGCCGCGTTCGGAAATATCGGAAGCCAGCTCCGGCGGACACTGTTCCAGCGCCACCATCACCGCGCTGACGATACCCGTAAGCGGTTCCTGCAAGGCTTCCAGAATCTCATTGGAGTTCAGGTTAAAGCCGCGCGGTACCCCTTCGGCGAGGTTACGGCCGCGGACCTCGATTTCCAGCACTTCATCGCCCGGATACGCCGAACCGATCTCATGCTTGATGCGCTCCGCCGTCGCTTCGCCGATCAGCGAGCCGTAGTTACGGCGCACATAGTTGATAATCGCTTCATCGAAGCGGTCGCCGCCGATACGCACGGACGAGGAGTACACCACGCCGTTGAGTGAAATCACCGCGACTTCGGTGGTGCCGCCGCCGATATCCACCACCATGGAGCCGGTGGCTTCGGAAACCGGTAAACCCGCGCCAATCGCCGCCGCCATCGGTTCCTCAATCAGGAACACTTCGCGCGCGCCGGCGCCCTGCGCCGATTCGCGAATCGCCCGGCGCTCAACCTGCGTGGCACCGACGGGCACGCACACCAGCACTCGCGGGCTCGGACGCATAAAACTGTTGCTGTGCACCTGCTTGATAAAGTGCTGCAACATTTTTTCAGTCACAAAGAAATCCGCAATCACGCCGTCCTTCATCGGGCGAATGGCGGCGATATTGCCGGGCGTACGGCCCAGCATCTGTTTAGCGTCATGGCCTACGGCGGCGACGCTTTTCGGAGAACCGGCACGATCCTGGCGAATAGCGACCACCGAGGGTTCATTCAGTACGATGCCCTGCCCTTTAACATAAATCAGGGTATTGGCGGTACCCAGGTCGATGGACAAGTCGTTGGAAAACATGCCACGAAATTTCTTAAACATAACGAAAGGATAATCCTGCAAGCTGGGGGCGAAAAATAAATCCGCCTACTTTACCAACCACACGAAGCAGCGACAAGGCACGAAAACGCTCTGCTTCGGTGAAAAAAAGTCTGTGTTGCGCAACTCGGTCTTGCAGAGAAATAGGGCGTAAAACGCTTTTTCTCCGGACGGCAAGGCAGATTATCACTTTCCGCCCGACGGAATAGCACTAACACAGGACATAAAATCTCACATTTAATCGGATTACAGCTAATGTAAGCGCACACTAACTAAAAAACAAAGCCGACTCATTCTACGTCAATTCGAACAGGACTTTTACACTAAACGCGATAGTGCGGTGAATATTTTTTCAGCTCATGACTCACCGGCACCGACGCGGCGAAAAAATCGCCCTGTCCGCCGTAAACGCCCTTATCCAATAACGTGCGCCACTCTTCTTTGGTGCGCACGCCGGCGGCGAAAACCTTGGTTTGCGTTCCTTTGCAGGCTTCCGTCAGGCTCTGCACAAATAACTGATTTTCCGGACGGCGTTCAAGGCTGCGCACCAGGCCCGGATGAAGCTTGATGATTTCCACCCGCAATGACTTGATATAGGTCGTACTGACCAGCGTTAATCCCGCCTGGGTGACCGCCAGACGGCATCCCAGCCCCAGGATAAGATTCAGCGCCGGGCGCAAACGGCCGATATATTGACAGACGTCTGCCTCCGCAAGTTCAAATAAAATGCATTGTCGTTGCTTTTTAGGACATTGCAGCAACGTTTCCTGCAGCCAGCAAAGAAATGTCTTCTGTAAAAGCGAGTCCACGCTAACCGGCATAGCCAGGGTTTCATCGGGCCAGTTGGCCGATAGCGCGACGATGCGCGCAACCAGCTGCCGGTCGTAGCTGACGCTCAGGCCAAGCTGCTGCACCAGCGGCATATACTCGGCCGCCAGCAACTCCTGCGCGCCGTCATAAATCCGGGTCATCATTTCCCGGTGATGCACCACGCCTTCCCGGGTCACCGCCGGTTTCTGATACAGTCTCGGCCCGCCGCGCGCCAGCGTTTGCTCCAGCAGCGTGCGCCATTTCACACTGCCGCGCCCTTTGTCCGGCACCTGCCGGTCGAATACGCACCAGCCGTTGCCGCCCTGCAACACGGCATTGCGCGTGGCGTCCTCCACGCTTTCCATCACCTGCTCGGGACTTTGTCCGCTGCGATAGGCGCAAATGCCGATATGGATCATGTCCTCGCGATCGATCCACGGCGTAACGGGCAGAATATCAACGGCTTTCACCAACTGCGCCGCAATATTATCCGCTTCCTTCAGCGTGCAATGGGGTAATAACACCGTGAAATCGCTTTGGTAATAGCGCGCCAGCAGCGCCGACGGATAACGCATCACAAACGTCGACAGCAAATTCACCAGCGTATAGCTGTATTCCTGGATCGCCCCGCCATAGCCATGCGTTTCCTGCAAGGTTTCAAAGTCAGGCAGGCGAATCATCATCACCATGCCATGGGTGCCGACATGTTCGATATCTTCCAACTGCGTCGTCAGCTGATTATCAAAAAACAGGCGATTGCTCAATCCGGTTTCCGCATCCTGCGCGGCGAAGGCGCGGATCAGGGTATCGACCCGGCTGCGCTCCTCACGGGCTTCAACCAGATCGGCCAACAGCTGATCGATGGCGCCGCTGGCGTTCACCGGCCACTCGCCCGCCGATCCATGCATAACCGACTCGCGCTCCCCGTTCAGAATACGTCTGGCTCGCGCCTCAAGCTCTTCCTGGCCGGCGGTTTGACGCCCTAGCCAGCGAATCGACAGATACAGCACCAGCGCCATCAGGCAAACCGCCAGCAGCACGGATAGCGTCGAGATGAAAAAGCGCGGCATGCCGAACAGCGGATTGACGTAAGTCGCATCAACCACCATATCCGAATGATGCATCAGCGGGAGCCGGCGATGATGGTATCCGTAGCTACGGCGATCGTCGGCCTCGGGCAGCCGCACCGCATACAGCGTTGAGTCGGGACTGCGGATCTCCAGCCCCACCACGCCGGCGGTTTTCATCATCGCCGGCAGCCAGAACCTGATATTCTCCGGCGATTGCACCAAAAGCGCCTGATCGATGCTGGCCGCGACCTCTCTTAGCTGCTGCGCCGTTCGCTGCTGGCTATAATGGAAGAGACTGAAGATGCTGCTGCAAAGCAGCAAGAAAACCGCCGATGCCGTCAACAGCGCCATAAGTTTGGAGAATCTGGTCGTAAATCCCATCCCTGCGTCCTATTCCTGATTCTGCGGGTTTGTTGTTTTTTATCAGTTCGCATACTACCTGTTACAAATATAGTCGCTATACGATTCGATACATTTTCCTGCCACAGGAGAGCATACATGCAGGCTTTAGTACTCGAACAGCTAAACGGACTCATTCAGCCGCAGATCCGTGAACTCGATACGGATCAACTGCCCGCCGGTGATGTGACGGTTGATATCAGTTGGTCCGGCATCAATTATAAGGATGCGCTGGCCATCACCGGTAGGGGTAAGATCATTCGCCAGTTTCCGATGGTTCCCGGCATCGACTTCGCCGGAACGGTCCGCCACAGCGACAGCGAACGCTTTCAGCCCGGGCAATCGGTGATTCTTACCGGATGGGGCGTGGGTGAAAATCACTGGGGCGGTCTGGCCGAGCAGGCGCGGGTGAAAAGCGACTGGCTGGTGGCCCTGCCGTCCGGGCTGGATGCCAGAAAAGCCATGGCGATAGGCACCGCCGGCTTCACCGCCATGCTATGCGTGATGGCGCTGGAAGAGGGCGGCGTAACGCCGCAAAGCGGCGACGTGGTGGTGACCGGCGCCAGCGGCGGCGTCGGCAGCACGGCGGTGGCCCTGCTTTCCGCGCTGGGCTACCGGGTCGCCGCCGTCAGCGGCCGCGCCGACAATGCCGGCTATCTGCAACAGCTGGGGGCGAAACAGGTGCTGGAACGCAGCGAATTCAGCGCTGACGCCCGGCCGCTGGAGAAACAGCGCTGGGCGGGGGCGATCGACACCGTCGGCGATAAGGTGCTGGCAACCTTGCTGGCGCAGATGGGTTACAACGCCACCGTTGCCGCCTGCGGTCTGGCCGGCGGCATCGCCCTGCCCGCCACGGTGATGCCGTTTATCCTGCGTAACGTCCGCTTGCAGGGGGTGGACTCGGTGATGGCGCCGCTGCCGCGCCGCGAACTGGCCTGGAAACGGCTGGCGGAATTGCTGCCGGAGACCTTCTACCGGCAGGCGACGCATGAAATCGCCCTGCCGGACGTTCCCGCCGCCGCCGCCGCGCTGCTGGACAATAAGGTAACGGGCCGTACGCTGGTACGCATCCGCTAATCCGGGCTCCCCGCCGCTCGGGCCGCCGTCGGCGGCGGCCCGTTATTTATGTTCGTAACACCCTGCAAAAAAGTATTTACCGTTCGTCGCCGCTATTCCCCGCGCAATTCATCTATAAATAAGTTATTGGCACACCATCATCATCGCCGGCAATAACCTTCGGCGGGAGTTCCACATGTATAAAAATCGCCTGCATAAAAATCGCCGGCTGACCGAGGCGGACGTCACGCCGGAAAGCGTGTTCCTTCAGCGCCGCCGCGTATTAAAGGCGCTGGGCATCACCACGGCGGCGCTGTCGTTGCCATTCTCCGCGCGGGCGGATCTGCTCGCCTGGTTTAAAGGCGACAACGAGCGCCCCAAGGCGCCGCCGGCCAAACCGCTGTCATTTACCCAACCGGCGGATTGGCGCCCCGACCTGCCGCTCACGCCGGAAGATAAGGTCACCGGTTATAACAACTTCTATGAATTCGGGCTGGATAAGGGCGATCCGGCGGCCAATGCCGGCGGGTTGCGGACGGAAAGCTGGAAAATCCGCATCGACGGCGAGGTCGCCAAACCCATCACGCTGGATATCGACGACCTGCTTAAGCGCTTTCCGCTGGAGGAGAGAATTTATCGCCTGCGCTGCGTCGAGGCCTGGTCGATGGTGGTGCCCTGGATCGGGTTTGAGCTGGCGAAGCTGATTAAATTCGCCGCCCCCACCGGCCATGCCCGCTATATCGCTTTCCAGACGCTCTACGATCCCGAACAGATGCCGGGACAGAAAGACCGCTTTATGGGCGGCGGCCTCGACTACCCTTATGTCGAAGGCTTGCGGCTGGACGAGGCGCTGCACCCGCTTGCGCTGCTCACCGTCGGCGTCTACGGCAAAACGCTGCCGCCGCAGAACGGCGCGCCGGTCAGATTGATCGCGCCGTGGAAATACGGCTTTAAAAACATCAAATCCATCGTGCATATCCGCTTCACCCGCGAGCGTCCGCCGTCCACCTGGAATCTGGCGGCGCCCAATGAATATGGCTTTTACGCCAACGTCAATCCGCACGTGGATCATCCGCGCTGGTCGCAGGCGACCGAACGCGTCATCGGCGCCGGCGGTATTCTGGATGTGCAACGGCAGCCGACCCTGCTGTTCAACGGCTATGCCGAGCAGGTGGCGTCGCTGTATCGGGGCCTGAACCTGCGGGACAACTTTTGACCGGCGGCGGCGCAGTCGCGGCTGATTTAGGGGATAACGTCTGAATGCGGCTAACCATGCAACACATAATCTGGCTGAAAGTCATTATCCATCTGGCGGCTTTTTTACCGTTGCCGTGGCTGATACTGGCGGTCGATCAGGGATGGCTGAGCGCCGATCCGGCAAAAGATATCCAGCATTTTACCGGCCGCATGGCGCTGAAGCTGTTGCTCGCCACGCTGCTGCTCACGCCGCTGGCCCGTTACGGCAGGCAACCGCTGCTTATCCGCTGCCGGCGCCTGGTCGGGCTATGGTGTTTTGCCTGGGCGACCTTGCATCTGGCGAGTTACTCGCTGCTGGAACTCGGGATAAGCCACCTGGATTTGCTGGGAGAAGAGCTGCTTCGCCGCCCCTATTTAACGCTGGGAATGATTAGCTGGCTGATTTTATTCGCCCTGGCGCTGACATCGCCCCAAATGGTGATGCGCAAGATGGGATCCCGCTGGCAAAAACTGCATAACCTGGTCTATCTGGTCGCCATTCTGGCGCCAATCCACTATCTTTGGTCAGTCAAAACGCTCTCGCCCCAGCCGGTTTTATACGCGCTGGCGGCCCTGATATTGTTGTTGTCGCGTTATAAAAAATTTCGCCGATGGTGGCGTTAAACGCCAGGACGGGTCTGAAGCCGAACGCGGCAAGCACCGGCCGTTTCACCGACGATTTGCGGCTACTGCGGGAATATCTCCGCAGATAAGACCAGTATTTGGCTGCTAATTGCGACGAAATGGTTATAATGCACGACTTTGTTTCCCGGCGGCGGACAATTTGCGTTGGAAAGGTGACAAACGCATAGCTTCGCGCTATTTTGTGCGACACTGTTTTTGCAATCCGGGCGAATCGCGGGAGATGGCAGCATAATGGCCGACAAGTTTCACATTTTGCTTTTGAATGGCCCTAACCTGAATCTGCTGGGTACGCGCGAACCGGATAAATACGGCAAAACCACGCTGGCGCAGATCGTCGGCAATCTGGAAACGCAGGCGCAGGTGCTGAATGTGCAACTTTCCCATCTGCAGTCCAATGCGGAACACGTTCTGATCGACAGAATTCATCAGGCCAGAGGAAACACGGATTTTATTTTGATCAACCCGGCGGCGTTTACCCATACCAGCGTTGCGCTGCGTGACGCTCTGCTGGCGGTTGATATCCCGTTTATCGAAATTCATCTGTCCAACGTGCATGCGCGTGAAGCTTTCCGCCGTCACTCCTACCTGTCCGATATCGCGGTGGGGGTGATTTGCGGCTTCGGGGCAGAGGGCTATAACCATGCTTTACAGACGGCGGTAACACGCCTGTCAACTTCCAATTAAACAGAAGAGTACGGAACCACATCCATGGATATTCGTAAAATCAAGAAACTGATCGAACTGGTTGAAGAGTCCGGCATCGCCGAACTGGAAATTTCCGAAGGTGAAGAATCAGTACGCATCAGTCGTGCCCCGGCGGCGCCAAGCTACCCGATGATGCAACAGGCCTATGCGCCGATGCTGCAACAGCAACCGGCGCTGGCCGCCGCCGTCGCGCCGGCGCCCGCCGCGGCGGAAACCACGGCCGCACCGGCCGCCATCAGCGGGCACATCGTGCGCTCCCCCATGGTCGGTACGTTCTACCGCACCCCCAGCCCCGATGCCAAAGCGTTTGTCGAAGTCGGCCAGCAGGTGAATGTCGGCGATACGCTATGCATTGTCGAAGCCATGAAAATGATGAACCAAATCGAAGCCGACAAAGCGGGCGTGGTCAAAGCGATCCTTGTCGACAACGGCCAACCGGTTGAATTTGACGAGCCACTGGTTGTCATCGAATAACGAGGCTTACCATGCTAGATAAAATCGTTATCGCTAACCGCGGAGAGATCGCGCTGCGTATTTTGCGTGCCTGCAAAGAGCTGGGCATCAAAACCGTTGCCGTTCACTCCAGCGCGGATCGCGATCTGAAACACGTACTGCTGGCGGATGAAACCGTGTGCATCGGTCCGGCGCCGTCCACCAAAAGCTACCTGAACATCCCGGCGATCATTTCCGCGGCGGAAATCACCGCTTCCGACGCCATTCACCCTGGCTACGGTTTCCTGTCGGAAAATGCCGATTTCGCCGAGCAGGTCGAACGTTCCGGCTTTATTTTCATTGGCCCGCGCGCCGACACCATTCGCCTGATGGGCGATAAAGTGTCCGCCATCAACGCCATGAAAAAAGCCGGGGTTCCTTGCGTGCCGGGTTCCGACGGCCCGCTGGACGGCGATATGGATAAAAACCGCGCCTTCGCCAAACGCATCGGCTACCCGGTGATCATCAAAGCCTCCGGCGGCGGCGGCGGTCGCGGCATGCGCGTGGTGCGCAGCGATAAAGAGCTGGAACAGTCCATCAATATGACCCGTGCGGAAGCCAAGGCGGCTTTTAATAACGATATGGTCTATATGGAAAAATATCTGGAAAACCCGCGCCACGTGGAAATTCAGGTATTGGCCGACGGTCAGGGCAACGCCATTTATCTGGCCGAACGCGATTGCTCCATGCAGCGCCGTCACCAGAAAGTGGTGGAAGAAGCGCCGGCGCCGGGCATCACCGCCGAACAGCGCCGTTTTATCGGCGATCGCTGCGCGAAAGCCTGTATCGATATCAATTATCGCGGCGCGGGCACCTTTGAATTCCTGTACGAAAACGGCGAGTTCTACTTTATCGAGATGAACACCCGTATTCAGGTGGAGCATCCGGTAACCGAAATGATTACCGGGGTGGATCTGATCAAAGAGCAGCTGCGCATTGCGGCGGGCCAACCGTTATCCATCCGGCAGGAAGACGTTCAGGTGCGCGGTCACGCGGTGGAATGCCGTATCAACGCCGAAGACCCGAACAGCTTTCTGCCGAGTCCGGGTAAAATTACCCGTTTCCACGCGCCGGGCGGCTTCGGCGTGCGTTGGGAATCCCATATTTACGCCGGCTATACCGTGCCGCCGTACTACGATTCCATGATCGGCAAATTGATCACCTACGGCGAAACCCGCGAAGTGGCTATTTCGCGGATGAAGAACGCGCTGGCGGAGCTGATTATCGACGGGATCAAAACCAACGTCGATCTGCAGATGAAGATCATGAACGATGAAAACTTCCAGAAAGGTGGCACCAATATCCACTATCTGGAGAAGAAACTCGGTTTACAGTAAATATAGCTACTGCGGTCCCTGCTGTTGCTTCGTGAAAGGCCGGTGAAAACCGGCTTCCAGACTGTTGACGAAATAGCCATTCGTCATACCGAATCTAACCCCGTCATCCCCGTGGTAGTTAGACGGGGATCTGCTTACGCTGGCGACACGGTATTGCTGAGATCCCCGCCTGCGCGGGGATGACGTAGACGGAGAAGATTTTGTCAGCAACCTCAAGGTCGGTGAAAACCGGCCTTTTTGCTTTTCTGTCAATTCGGACTGGGCAAATCGACCGCATGCCGTAAAATTCCCGGTTTCGCACTCTCAACACCAGCTTACCTGGGGGAAAAATGGATACGCGTTTTCTTCAGGCTCATCGGGAAGCCCGCTGGGCGATGGGCCTGACGCTGGCTTACCTGATAGCCTGGATTCTCACTGCTTACCTGCCCGACAGCGCACAGGGCATCACGGGGCTGCCCCACTGGTTTGAAATGGCCTGCCTGCTGCTGCCGCTTGTTTTCACCCTGCTGTGCTGGCTGATGGTTCGCGTCGTTTTCCGCGATATCTCACTGGAGAACGACGATGCAAAATGAGGTGCTTCTGCCGCTGCTGGGCTACCTGCTGCTGGTTTTCGGGCTCTCGGTATACGCCTATCGCCGCCGCCAGGCGGGCAACTTTCTTAACGAGTATTTCCTCGGCGGGCGCTCAATGGGCGGCTTCGTGCTGGCGATGACCCTTATCGGCACCTACGTCAGCGCCAGTTCATTTATCGGCGGACCGGGCGCGGCCTACAAGTACGGGCTGGGCTGGGTATTGCTCTCCATGATCCAGCTTCCCACCATGCTGTTGTCGCTGGGCATTCTGGGGAAAAAATTCGCCATTCTGGCAAGACGTTATAACGCGATCACCCTCAACGATATGCTGTACGCCCGCTACGGCAGCCGGCTGCTGGTATGGTTCGCCAGCATTAGCCTGCTGGTCGCCTTTATCGGCGCCATGGCGGTGCAGTTTATTGGCGGCGCGCGCCTGCTGGAGACGGCGGCCAACATCCCCTACGATATCGGCCTGCTGATTTTCGGCGTGACCATCGCGCTCTATACCGCGTTCGGCGGCTTCCGCGCCAGCGTGCTGAACGACGCCATGCAGGGCATCGTCATGCTGCTGGGCACGGTGATCCTGCTGGTGGGCGTTATCCACGCCGCCGGCGGCCTGCACAGCGCGGTGGACAAGCTGCAGCAGATCGACCCCGCGCTGGTCACCCCGCAGGGCAGCGATCAGATCCTGTCGATGCCTTTTATGGCCTCTTTCTGGGTGCTGGTCTGTTTCGGGGTTATCGGCCTGCCCAACACCGCCGTGCGCTGCATCTCCTACCGCAACAGCCAGGCGCTGCACCGCGGCATTATTATCGGCACCATCGTGATCGGCATTCTAATGCTGGGCATGCATCTGGCGGGCGCGCTGGGCCGGGCGGTGATGCCCGACCTGACCATCCCGGATCAGGTACTGCCGGCGCTGATGGTTTTCGTGCTGCCCCCGCTGGCCGCGGGCATATTTCTCGCCGCGCCGATGGCGGCTATCATGTCCAATATCAACGCGCACCTGCTGCAGGCCTCCGCCACGATAATCAAAGATCTTTATCTCAGCGTGCGCCCGCAGCAAATGCGCAATGAACGGCGCATCAAGCGCCTTTCCAGCACGACGACCCTGCTATTGGGGTTATTAGTGCTGCTGGCCTCCTGGCGCCCGCCGGAGATGATTATCTGGCTAAACCTGCTGGCGTTCGGCGGGCTGGAAGCCGTGTTCCTGTGGCCGCTGGTGCTCGGCCTTTATTGGGAACGCGCCAACGCCACGGGCGCGTTAAGCGCCATGTTCAGCGGCGCATGCAGCTATACGCTGCTGGCCAGTTTCGATCTTCATCTGGCGGGCTTTCACCCTATCGTGCCGGCGCTGACGCTAAGCCTGCTGGCGTTTATTATCGGCAACCGGTTTGGGCACAGCATGCCTGAACCGGCGACCGCCCCCACTTCACTTTAAATGTAATAGAGACTGCTATGCCGTGGATTCAACTGAAAATCAATACCTCCGGCAGCCATGCCGAACAATTGGGCGACGCGCTGATTGAGAGCGGCGCGGTGTCCGTGACGTTTCAGGATACCCACGATACGCCGGTATTCGAGCCGCTGCCCGGAGAAACCCGCCTGTGGGGCGATACCGACGTTATCGGTTTATATGACGCGGAGACCGAGATGGCGAACGTTATCGCCGCGCTGGAGCGGGAGCCGCTGCTGGGCGCCGGGTTTCAGCATAAAATCGAGCAGTTGGAAGATAAGGACTGGGAGCGCGAATGGATGGATAACTTCCACCCGATGCGTTTCGGCGAACGGCTGTGGATCTGCCCGAGCTGGCGCGATATTCCCGACCCGACGGCGGTGAACGTGATGCTCGATCCGGGCCTGGCTTTCGGCACCGGCACCCACCCCACCACCGCGCTCTGCCTGCAATGGCTGGACGGGCTGGATTTACAGGGCAAAACCCTTATCGACTTCGGCTGCGGTTCCGGCATCTTGGCCATCGCGGCGCTAAAGCTGGGCGCCGCCCGCGCTATCGGCATCGACATCGACCCGCAGGCGATTCAGGCCAGCCGCGACAACGCCCAGCGCAACGACGTGTCCGAGCGCCTGGAGCTCTATCTGCCGAAAGACCAGCCCGCCGACCTCAGCGCCGACGTGGTGGTCGCCAATATTCTGGCCGGCCCGCTGCGCGAGCTGGCGCCGTTAATCAGCGATCTGCCGAAAACCGGCGGGCACCTCGGCCTGTCGGGCGTGCTGGCGACCCAGGCCGTCGGCGTCGCCGAAGCCTATCAGGACAAATTCCGGCTTGACCCGGTGGCGGAAAAAGAAGAGTGGTGCCGCATTACCGGCGTACGCAAGTAATCCTCGCCGACCGCCCGCTTACCACCACCGCCAGCCATCGGGGTTGCGGTGGTTTCCCCCGTCTCAGCCCTTCGGGCCGCCGCTGCGCTTTTATCAACGGTTTAACCACGTCAAAGGTAGGTGTATCCTCAATGGCTCGTCGGACCTTCATCGGTTATTTAACACGATGAAGTGAGTCATCATATTGTTTTTAAATGGATTAAATCAATGAAGTATAAACTTTTCGCCTCCCTCGCCGTTACCGTCTGCTTTTCGCTTCACGCCGCCGAACACGCCCACTGGAGCTATGAAGGACAGGAAGCGCCCGCGCACTGGGGTCAACTCTCACCCGATTTTTCCCTGTGCGCCACCGGTAAGAACCAGTCGCCGATAGATATTCACGGCGCGCTAAAAACCGTTCACCACGACTTACAGCTCGCTTATCACCCCGGCGCGCAGCATATCGTCAACAACGGCCATACCGTTCAGGTGAACGTCGGCGCCGGCAACACGCTGACGGTGGATGACGATACCTTTACCCTGAAGCAGCTCCATTTCCACGCCCCCAGCGAAAACGAGATCGATGGCAAAACATTTCCGTTAGAAGCACACTTCGTCTATCAGGATCAACAGGGTGCGTTAACGGTAGTGGCTTTGATGTTTGAACAGGGCGACGCCAATCAGGAGCTGGAGAAAGCCTGGCGCCAGATGCCGTTAACCCTTGATAAACCGGTTGCATTGACCGCGCCGCTGAATATCGACGCGCTGGTGCCCGCAGCATATCGGCATAGTTATTACCGCTTCAGCGGTTCACTCACCACGCCGCCGTGTTCCGAAGGCGTACGCTGGCTGGTGCTGAATAAATCGGCGACCGTTTCAGCCGAACAGGTCGCCGCATTCACCGCCGCCGTTCATCACGCCAACAACCGCCCGGTTCAGCCTTTAAACGGCCGCGTTATCGTTAATTAGGCCGGTTGTTTCCTGCCGCTCCCGGCCGCTCCGCACCGGGGGCGCGTTTGCCGCATTATGGTGCATAAAATTTATCCCTGTTCTTGGTTTATTAACAACGCAATCCCCTGCAAATGGCGGATATCAATGTAACTCCTGCTTCAATCACCGTATATTACAGATAAATTGCGCAGCCGCCGGAATATTTTCCTGAACAAAAATAACGCACAAACAACCAAAACCTATTGTTAAATATAGATAATATTTTCTCACCGCGCGATGAAACGCGTTTTCTTTGATCGCCGCCGGCCAATTGGTCAAAGTTTGGCCTTTCATATCGGGTGAAAAATGCGTAATATACGCGCCCTTGCAGACACAGTATGGTCACTCTTTGTCTATGCGCATTGGACAATTTCAGCTTACCAATCGTTTGATAGCAGCACCGATGGCAGGTATCAGCGATCGCCCATTCAGAGCACTCTGTCACACGATGGGCGCTGGAATGACCGTGTCCGAAATGCTGATTTCCAATCCGGAAGTCTGGCGTTCGGATAAATCGCGTTTGCGTATGGTGCATAGCGATGAGCCCGGGATCAGGGCCGTGCAGATTGCCGGCTGTGACCCGGATGAAATGGCGGTGGCGGCGAAATTCAATACGGATTTCGGCGCGCAGATCATCGACATCAATATGGGTTGTCCGGCCAAGAAGGTGAACCGCAAGATGGCAGGGTCTGCGTTGTTGCAGTACCCGGATTTGGTAAAACGAATCCTCTCGGCGGTAGTGAAAGCGGTAGACGTGCCGGTAACGCTGAAAATCCGCACCGGCTGGGCGCCGGAGCACCGTAACTGTGTAGAGATTGCCAGATTGGCTGAAAGCTGTGGGATTCAGGCTCTGACCATTCACGGACGCACCCGTGCGTGCCTGTTCAATGGTTCGGCGGAATACGACAGCATTCGGACAGTTAAGCAGGCCGTTTCCATTCCCATTATTGCGAATGGCGACGTGACTTCCCCGCATAAAGCCAGAGCGGTTCTAGATTACACCGGGGCAGACGCCCTGATGATAGGAAGGGCCGCTCAGGGAAGACCCTGGATCTTTCGGGAAATCCAGCATTATCTGGACACCGGGGAGTTGCTGGCACCGATGCCGTTGGCAGAGGTCAAGCGCTTGTTGATCAAGCATATACGGGAATTGCACGACTTTTATGGTCCAGGCAAGGGATTTCGTATAGCTCGTAAGCACGTATCCTGGTATCTCCGGGAGAACGCCCCAAACGACCAGTTTAGGCGCACATTCAACGCCATAGAGGATGCCAGCGAGCAGCTGGAGGCGTTGGAGGCATACTTTGAAAATCTTGCGTAAACAGAAAAAGAGCTGACAGAACTATGTTCGAACAACGCGTGAATTCTGACGTACTGACCGTTTCCACCGTAAACTCTCAGGCACAGGTAACCCAAAAACCCCTGCGCGACTCGGTTAAACAGGCCCTGAAAAACTATTTTGCCCAATTGAATGGTCAGGACGTTAGCGACCTGTATGAGCTGGTATTGGCTGAAGTTGAACAACCCCTGTTGGACATGGTGATGCAATACACCCGCGGCAACCAAACCCGCGCCGCCCTGATGATGGGCATCAACCGCGGCACCCTGCGTAAGAAATTGAAAAAATACGGCATGAATTAATCAAAATTCATAACCTATTGTTTTTAAAAGGCGCTTGTTAGAAATGACAGGCGTTTTTTTATAATGTTTATACAGATATTTATACATGGAACGCTGAACAACACCAAAAGCACAAAAACAAAAAAGGCCGCTTTCGCAGCCCTGATAACACCGGGGGCTTACTTCAATGATCTCAGCTCTTTTTGAAAATCTTCACTTAACCGCCCCTTGTGTTTGACTACAACTCGACCGCCTGATCCAATTTTCTCAGCCAACATAGCAAGCTCTCTGGCATGACGATCTTCCCAGCCATGCTGTTTAGCCCACGCATAAACTTCATCATATTCAAGCCTAATACCTAACTTATGTAGGTACTTGAATACCTCTTTTGCTGTGCTTTCATCCAATGGATGGGCAAGTCCTGAAGAAATATTAGTAACAATCTTAAGATGCTCTAAAGCCCGTTCTAATGCAGCATTCATATGATTTCCTTTCAGTTGCTTTTGAAACATAACCATACCATCAGTGCGTCATTGAGCTAAATAATTCGATACTACATATATGACTAATGCCGCAGGATATTAGATTTAACTAATTGATAAGTTTTAAATTTCCCCCTTATTGCCATACAAGCATTTCTATCACTGTCTCAGTTTACTCATATCCCGTTAAATGTTAACAGCCGCTCCTTGTGGTTTTCGCTCATATCAAACGCAAAATCTTCATGTTCTGCCTGCCACGTACCAAACGACATCAGGAACGCGACGGCGGGGCCTATCTTGTTGGCGGATTTCTTCTTGTTCGGCTTAATGTTTGCGTTGGCGTAACTGCTCTCGGTATAGTCTGCCCGGCTCTGGCATGGTGGTACGCGATGAAGGCGGGAAACGTGACGCCATCGACGGGGAGGTAGTGCGGGTGAGTTGACGCTACCGGCCGAGGCTAAGGCCTATTTCACCGATAGGCGGAAACAGAAAAACAAAAGCCCCCATAGCGGGGGCTATCTTCACAGCGTTGGCGGGGCTTGTTATCGCCTTCTGCCACGCTGGCTACAATGGACGCACCTTAGAGTAGTCTTAAATGCCTGTCGCCGGTTTGTCTTCGACGCAGGGGACATCTAAAGATTACCACAACATTAATTTTTCGCAATCCCATCACTTGACGTGCTGGCACAAAAAGCCCATTCCCATCCCGTTCAGGACACATCTATAGATCTCGCTCATCTGTTGCTGTCCGAGTCTATCATTGAAGTAAAGGCGCTTTCCGCTCCCATCTCTTCCTACAACAACAGCATCAAGCCGATGGAAAGCAACGGTGTAAACCATATCACCTTTTACCCATGTTTCCCTTCCCATGAAATGCTTGGTTTTTGGCATGGATTGAACAGGTAACTTGTAGTGATAATTGCGGGCTATGTCAGGTGGAACCGTGCTGCAAGCAACAACTGTTACCAAATCCCCGCGGCCCGTGATATGCCCGGAAAGAATGATGACAGGCCGTGATGATTTGACCATCTCCGGTTCTTTGAACCCTTTGGAAAAATCGCAAAGCATCAACTGTCCCGGCTTGGGATGATAGGTTATCGGCATTGAGGCAATCTATTGTTAAATAAGAGGGTAATTCTTGCTCAACGTGAAGAAATGATCAATCTTCCCGTCGCGGGACTTTTGGCCTCTTCCACTGGTAGGCAGGCGATTCCATTCGCTGCCGATAGCGTTCTTTGGCTGCCAGAGCTTGCGCCACACGCGTTCGGATCATCAACCGGTCTTGCCCGTTCACGCTGCCCTGATCTTTCATCAACGCGGCGGTAAGTGCCTGCTCAATAGTGTGCCTGTCCAGCATATCCACATCCCATTTCTGGCTTCTGGAAAAAAAAGCCGGCAAAGACGCCGGCAAGAACCATAGGTATTTCCCCGGGTCTATCGCCCGATTCAGGTATTTACTTGTCAGTGCTGAGCACGTAAAGCAGGCCAGGCATCACCATGTTGCAGGCGGTCTCTTCCGTCTCGCTGCCATCGCCCAGGACAAACAGCGCCGTTTCCCGGCAATGGCGGATGACGTCTTCAGGTGCCAGATCAAAGGCCCCGCCAGCAACAATCTCACCCGGCCAAGTAACCGGATCGGATTCCGCCAGCCGATAGCCACCAAATGTGATGGGCGGGGCATAGGATGCCGTGCTGATATAGAGTCCTACGGCGCGGGCCGCCAGCCCTGCCCTCTCATCCGGGTCCATACCAGATGCCATTCCGATGCATTCCGCCAGGCGCTGGCGAATCGCGGCTACGCTCATTTCCACCAGCGTGGAGGGTGAGGCATCCTGCTTGCTAATACTGGTCTTGCGGGCGGCGTTCTGCGTCCTTAAATCATTGCGGTCACGGAATCGAGCCAGATAAGCATCCGCCAATGCCTGGTCTATCTTCCCGTTCACCCGCGGCGGGAACCCCTGTTTCCCTTCCCAGGAATACAACGCCTGGCGGCTCATTCCGGCGTGTTTCGCATATTGACTTACGCTCATCAGTACCATCGTTTCAACTCCTCTTCGTCATCCAGCCCGCCGGGAAGTGTCAACCGGTCAGTACCGAATGTGTCAATCAAACTGTAAAGCCAATCACTTGACACTTTTTCCCCGATTGCTTGACAGTTTTCCCAGGGAAAGTGTCAAGCGGAGATCACCAGAATTCCCCGTCAATCCCTGGCACCGCACGGCTTGCGGCCATTTTTGGCACAAACATTTCAAGTGTAAAGTGTCAATCAAATTCAAAACTTTATAGCTAGTGAAATATCGGGGCGTCGCCCAGCCCGTGATTTAATTCCTTCCAGGAAGGACCCATTTTATGTAGATGATAATCATTGTCATTTACCGCCATCATTTCGCCGTACGCATCGCTTCAGCAAAGGCCTTTTCCATCTCAGCAGGCAGCAGCGCCTTTGCCATTTGAATTGCGCGCTCCTGATAGCCGAAGACTGGACTTACCGGCAGCGCATCACCAAACCCAATCAGCAATTTCGGCGGCCGGGTTTTCAGTCGGGCCTGCCGCTGTCCATTGGGAGAGCGCTTGCGTCTGGTCTTTCTTTTCTTCCCTTTCTTGCGTTGCCATACACCGGCAATCCCTTCACTGCCGCCAGCTGTCTTAACACGGCCGATGAATACGTCGGGCTTAGCTTTCAGTGTTGCCATCGCCGTACGGGGAATGTTGCCGTACTTGTTCAGCTTGAGACTGTGAGGAACCAGCTTTGCTTTACGGAATAGAACGTGCATCCCACCGGTTTCAAACGGGCTCAGGTACTCGGCCGCCTTATCCATGATAAATACTTTTGCTGACAGATTGGCCTTGGTCGCCCCTTTAGACCTCACCGAATTCACCGTGAAAGGGGTGGCGTTGAATTTTTGTTGGATCGCTTTCTTCTGCGCGTCCTGTATCTGCCGCACGGTGCTTGTTAACGCTTGGGCCGCGGCGAACGGGATTTGCTTTCGTATTTTCTCCAACTGCTTTGAAAGATCATTCAGGTTTGCCATTTTTCCCCGCTAAAAAGGCATGGCCGTTGACACTTTTGGCCCGTTACCGGTGACCGTCTTACGCTCCCCGGTCTGCGGATTGATTATTGTCAGTTCAATCTTTACGCCGCTGTCTTGCAGAGCCGCTCGAAAAGCATCCACCAATCCGGCGTTGGCCGTAACGGCCGCACCACCTTGTTCCGGTTGCCTGAAAATCGACTCGCTGGAATACTCGCCCCGCTGTGCGTTCAGCGTTCCCGGATCGCGCTTTCCTGACCATTTTTCATCATTTACAGCAGTGTTAATCGAGTTGAGTAAATCCCGCCCGCTGAACGGCTGCGTTTTGTTCTCATGCTTAATCATTGCGGCCATCAGCGCCTGCAACACCACCGGATCGTGCAAATCAAGCCTCTGATTTGGATCGAAGCCTGTCATCTGCGCCACATGCTGAATATAGGCTCGCGTATTGTTTTCCGAACTTGGGGCGTAAGTGCTGATGATCCCGTTCAATGTGCTGTTCCCGCGGTCGCCATACAGCATCAATTGCCGGGCCATCGCGGATAACCCGTCCTCCGATGAAGAAAATATTTCGAATTCCCCATCATTGCCGACGGCATTGGGCGCGCTTCTCACGTTACCCGGATTGTTATTGCGAAGCCCGCGCGCGTTGTTAGCCCGTTCGTTGTAAGGAACACCAGGAAGAACAGGGAGGGCGGGCACCTGCGGGCGGTTGATGGCGCTACCGCCCTGCCTCAAATCGGGAGGATAATACTCACGCAGCTTTTTAATTAAATCTTCCGATGCATATCCCAGATTGAGATCCATTCTCTCTTTAAAAGACAGCGTGTTTTTAAACTTTTCGTCACCGCTGGCTTTACGCAACAAATCAGCCTGAGCACCACCACGGTTAAACGTTAATATATTGCCGACGGTAACATTATCGAATCCATTAACCATGATCTGGCGGATTTGGTCGATAGTGGACATCAACGTTTCCGACTGCCCCAGCCACGCCTGCGTTTTCAGGATCATGCCATCGTATGCCGCCGAAATTTCATTCATCTGCTGTTTGAAAGCCAGAGCGTTTGTAACATCCTGATCACTGAGGATCAGCCCGTCGCGCTGCGCCTGGTCTTTGAGGCGTTGAACTTCATCAGTAGTGTTGCGCAGATAGCTCAGCAATTCGGGAGACAGCCCCATTTCCTGGAGCCAGATGGCCTGTTTTCCCGGCGACATGGTTTGCATTGCCTTGTTGATATCATCAAGCAACCTGCCAACATCGACCAACCCCTCTTTTGTCAAATGAAGGTCAATGCCCTTCAGCCTCAGTAACGCCATAAATTCGTTGTTTTGCCCGAAGCTGGCTTTTTCTGCTTTGCCATACAGATCCACCAGCGCCGATTCCGCGTCTTCCCGCTTCGAGCCGTTCTCAACCATTGCACCGGTCAATTCCTGAAAAGCATGGGTAGTCATGCTGATGTTTTTCGAAATGGTGTCAATGCGATAACCATAATTGGCAAACTCCACCAAATTATTTTTAACCGCATTAATGGCAGCCACCGCCCCACCTAATCCAGCAGTGAGACCGGTAACCATCTTTAACGGCGGGACGATATCGCCGATATGCTGAACGCTGTCCTTTGCTGATCGGGATAGACCGTCGATCACCTTATTGATTTTGCTCACGCTATCGGCGGAGTCATTTCCGCCCAGTTTTAACCCCTCCGTGGTTTTATCCAACAGAGGGTTAATGCGGCGAACGGTATTTTCAAGGCGAATGATTTCTGCGGTCATTTTATCATTAAGGTTTGCCTCGAACTCGAATGCGTTAGCCATTGCCTGCCCTTACCTTGTTGATGCGTTTTCCCTGATCTGCCCACCACTTCAGGAGTGAGTGGGACATGCCCCAGGTTACATGCGGTTCCCAGTGGAAACAGTAGGCGACATCAGCGGCTAATTGCCGCCATCCTTCTGTTTCCCGTGAGTTAAAAAACCCATCAGGTACTCTTCGCACTGTTTGTAATCGCTGTAAGCCATCCGACCCAATACCGATTCGGGAACGCCGGAAACCAGCGAGATCAGCAGTCGCATGGCAGACAATACGGTTGTCTTAGACTCCTTGTCATAAAACTGCTCAACCTCCATCAGTGCCGGCTCGCGCAGTTCGATCTGCTCCCAGGCTGTTTTCTGCGTTTTGTCTTCCAGGTTCTTAGAAAGAGGGATTACCTTCGTTCGTTCCAACATATCAATGCTCCACCATCAGGTTAAAATCTTCCGCCGTCATCGGCTCCACGTACTTTTCCAGCGCTTTTTGCGCCGCCCTTATCCCAGCCAGATAACCGTTACCGTCGCTATGCGACATACTGTGCAGGAAGGCCGCCATGTTCATGCCTTCTTCATCCAGCAGCTCCCAGCCAGGACAAACAGCGGCCATTTTCCGGTTCGTGAACTCGCTGATATGCCGGGGACTGGACGCCAACGTTTTAATAGCTTCATCGCTCGACGTTTTTTTCTTTATCAGCTTCAGGGCCAGCACCGGATTATTCCGGGCCTCATCACTGACCGCGATACGGTGGGCATCGGAATGAGCGTCATCGCCTGCCTCTTCGGCATTATCAGCGCCACCAGACAAATACAGCCCGCGTGCTATGCCGGTGTATCTACCGGCCGCCGCATGGCTCGCTGTCGCGTTCAGGTGGCGAAAGTTCATCATGCTTGCACCCCACCCGCATAGAAGCCATCAACGGGGTTGCCAGCTTTAAGCATCGCCGCTACCCGTTGGACTTCATCATCCGGCCCAACAGGTTTACCATCCGCACGTTTGCGGTCACCGGGCAGAGCCATCCCTGTAGCGCGGATCTGGTTGTTGCGGTGAACAATGGCCTTTGCCATCTGTTCGTGATACTCATCTGCGGCTTTCTGACGAGCTGCTACGTTGTCCGGCGTGTTCGGATCGGAAGCGTTCATCATCTGCTGGGTACGCGCAATCAGAGCATCCCTTTCATCATCCGTCATCGGTTCTTCCATGCTCTTGAGCACTTTCAAGGCGCGATCTCTGGATGTCAGGTAGCCGTTTTTATCATTGCGGGTGAGCGCAAATTGTTCGGCCGAAAATGCCTTTTCGCTATCGTCCAGAAACTCCCACCCCGGATTGTTCTCCTCCATAAACTTCATGGTGAAGGCAGACAGCGCTTCCGGTTCTTCCCGGAGACGGGCCTTAATCTCGCTAGATTTTAATTTCGTCGCCCTGAGCAACCGGACCGCCAGCACGGGGCTGTTCTTTGCCTCTTCGGACACCGCTACATTGTGGAAGCGGCTGTGCTGGGACGGCTTCGCCACTTTGGGCAGGTCATCATCATGCTTATCCTGCTGGGCTTGTTGCGCCTGCTGGTCCTCTTGGCCTCTGGCCTTGCTGGTCAGATGCGAAAAGCTGATTTTTTTCATGTTGTCCCTCGGATCGGTGGATTGAGTATCGACGGCTCGGCGCTTCGCCGACCGGCCGGAGGAAATGCCCAAAAGGGAACGGATAGAGAAAACAGTCATCAGGTCACATCCTCCGGTTGCTCCGGCCAGACAATGGACGCTGGGTGCTGAGGGTTCACAGCGGCCATGTCGGCGATGTACCGTTGCCATGCTTTAAGGATGGGGGCCAGTTCAGCGGTGCGGGCTTTATCGCTGGTCGATTGGATAGCCTGAATGATAACAATTTGCCGGTGTGCGGCATTAAGGCCGGTTTCGCGGATAACCTCCGCGTCCTCAGTCGTCATCGGAGGCGCTTTCCATTCAATGCCGCCGTTTGGCTTCTGAATTTCGATATAGCGGCGGCCAAAACGATCAACGAGCGGTTTGGTCGCTGCTTTAGGAGTGATAACGATCATGGTTGCCTCGCCTCACTGAATGTAATCAGCTAGCCCACGGCGCAACACCTTGCGGGCCAGTTCCTGAATACTTGGCGCTGCGCCCACAACGGAACGCGCAGCCTCTTTTTCTTTCAATCGGGTCAAACCGTCAATGATGACCTGATCTACCAGAATCGGTTTCTTCTTGATAACAGCCATAACCCCTCCTGTCGCTGGATACACATACAGTATCCGACAAGGTTGATTTATGATCAATATTTTTAATCGTTATGATTAAATATATTTGTCGTAATGAATGTGATGAACCGTAGCCGTGAGGCGCTAAATCAGTGGGGGTTATGCTACTGCTTAGATCAGCCTCAGCGCGTACGGATGCGGCCACGTTGGCCGTGATTGACTTCTAAGGCGGGGCCGCTTCTTAACGTTAGCGTTCCGCTTTAGTCAGCAGAGCACGCATCTGGGTGATGAGGTCTGTTTTCTTCTGGCGAGTTCAAGCAACTTTTTTCATGCCGTGGTTTCCGTAACGTTTGTAGTTAAGACGTGAAGCCAGCGCGGGGAAGAGTTGAGGCCGTTTAATCTTTTTGCATCTTTGAGGCTATTTCGTACTGATTTATTAAACAGCCAAATTTTACATTTTAACGCCACATCTTTAATTGTAAAATCGAATAGATACTGGCTCTTATTGCGATGAAGAATGCACTAATTTCCTTAAAATCGTTCTATCAAAAGGGACAATACTATTTAAGTCGCAGATCTCAATATTTTCAGAATCATAAATACAATTTAACTCTTGCTCAAAAACAGTAACCTCCCCAGAATTACCACATTCCTTTAAACGCTGCATAAATAAATCCACAGCATTATTTATAAATCCCGAAAAAACAGAACCATGCAAAGCATGGCATATAAAGTCTAACAACTGCTTTCTTAATTCAATAATAGCACTATGAAATTTATCCTCTTCTTTATTTAACTCTTCAGCCAAAGAGGAAATACTCCTACCTTGCTCTCCTAGCATTAAATTGAGAGATAGAGTAGCAAGCTCCATGAATTTTTTATAATCATCATTAGATGTTCCTCGACATAACAAACTCAACGCTTCATTGATGCTTAAAACGCGGCACCTCGATTCAAAAGTAGCACCAGCAAGCAATACTAATTGCCTGGCAATCAAGTACTTTGAAACATCTTGAACAGTTGAACACTTAGTATATAAAACTGTGATACAAGAACCTTCAGACATCCAGTTAGAGAGATATTTAGAAGAAATAGTAATATTTCTCGGACGAAAACCAACCCATTTGGCTATAGTCCAATGCCCTAACTCATGATAAAAAACTCTTAAATACTCTTCTTTTCTTACTTCTTCCATTATAATTCCCTTTCATTATTTTTAACAAATACTATGTATGTTAGTATCTTTTCCTAAATTTTAGCAAAGCGTCAATCATCGCATAAAGCTATTCATGACAGGTGATAATATTGACAAAAAATAAAATACACTTAAAAACCGAAACTAAAAAATAAACTTACCAGAGTCCTTATACCCCAACGGTTTTACCTTCGGTAACTTCATAAGAGCACCTAAGTTAGATTGCCTAACATAGATATCAAAAATTCGATCACCATGCTCACCCATAATATATTTTCCCGTTTTTCTTTCTATCCAACAACTGGCATGTGTCCCAACAAAGGATTTTACTTTTGATGTTTTCGCTAATGGTCTACCTGACCGGAAACTCTCATCTTTTTGTTGGGGATGCTTCTCATGGTAATAATCCCACCAGACTGAAAACCGTAGCTCATCACATCCAATGTCAGACCAATTAATCACTGTCGGCTTGCCCCCAATTTCACAAAAAAAGTGCCCGTACTTTTGGTCATGATCATCTGGAGAAACGCCGTTCAAATCAATTTTGTTCTGCCGTATGGCCTCGTTTAGGGCGGTAACAAGTAAATTCAGTAAGGCTTCACGCTTGCTTAACATGGCGACTCCTTAAGTAATGGGCTACGTACTGTTTTATACGTTTATCAAAGTAAAAAAAAGCCGTAAGTAAATAAACTGGTATAGGTTAGGTTATCTTCGCTTGCTAATTAATATTTATCCTTAAAATTCAAACAATTGATTTTCACCACTCTAAAATCATACCCAAACATAGACTCAGACCTTTCAGAGTAAACGACACGGTCCCGCTAAGCTCATTGGCACGAATATAGCTACAGTCCCCATACAATAGGCCCCTCTATTATTTTTGAGGTGTAACGGGTGTAACAGGTGTTACAGCCGTGCCACATGCGGGTTTACCGTGTAACACCTTCGTTTTTTCATGGTGTAACAGGTGTAACGCTGCCAATAAAGCCACCGCTTTTGTTACACCTTGCTACACCTAAAACACATGAGGTGTAACAGCCAGAAACCGCGCCACTCCTGACCGTTACACCTGTTACACCTTGTTACCCCTATAAATAAGATACACGCGAAAAGACTTGTTAATGGTTAGTTAAATACAGAAGCGGTAAATTTATATACGCGTTGCGGCCCAATATCGGGCAAACGGGTAACAGACTGGAATTTGTTATTCCCCCCCATAACAAGACATCCCGCCTCTGCGCATAGCCGTGCCGCTTTCACCTGGTCGAATCCCTTACAGATTTCCTTCCAGCCTGCGGGCATGACATAAAACATTGTGGCTTCTTCTCCGGTGTTCGGGTCTTTCTCTGTCCTGCGATAACCCACCATATTAGCCGGACGATGATTATCATTATTCCAGTCAGCAAAGCGGGCGTACTGGTTGGCCGTGAAGAAACGCCGTATCTGTTCCATCACGCCAACATCTTCCTGATTGCCCACATGGCCCCGTTCACGCATCCACGCATCAAGACAGACCCTCACCGCCTTTATCGCTTCTCCTGTTTTCCAGCCGGTAATACCCGCATCGGAAGCCATTTCCCCTGCCACAGCCACCAGCGCAAAACGGGATACGACACGCCCCACCTGATTACCTGCATCTACAGGCATCAGCTCTGTGGTATAAGCCTTTAACAGTCGCTTTGCTTCGTCCACCTGCTTATCCAGATCGAGCGCCAGCGTACTTATCCATGCCCGGAACGGCATACCGTGATATCGCCCAACCTGTTCACAAAGATAATCAGCAAACGCCTTGCCATCTCCTATACCGTGCAGTTCTTCAAAGGCACCATATTTCCCGGTATCACTGGATATTTGCACCATACGCACTTCCATCCCGGCATAGGTTCGTTCCCCGGCACGTTCGGCGTGTTCTGCCAGCGATAACTCCCCTGTAGAGAAAAACAATAGCCGCCATTGCTTACGTGCCCTTAATTCGCCATCAGTACGTGCTCTGCCTTTTCCCTGTCCGTTTGCCAGCATATAGGCAATCTGGCCCGCCTCGCGCCCATCAACTTCACGTAATTCATCCAGAGGCAACAATGCATCATTTCGTCTGCTGGCCGTTCCCTCCAGTGCGTTCCCGGTTGCACGCCAGGTATGCCAATAATCCGGGCCACCGCATATCGATGCCGCTACCTTCATCACCGTAGTTTTTCCGTCTGTCGATTCCCCCTTAAGGTGATAACCGCCGCCATCCATTCCTATCAAGCGCAACAGAGGAGCCGCCAGCGCACAACTGACTGCAAACATTAAGCGGGAATTACCCACGCAAAATGCCCCGATATACTGCTTCCAGTCGTCCAAGGTTCCCGCTTGTTTAAAGTCCTGCGTCTGGTAGGTAGAGGTTTGCAGGATAACCGCCTCACTATCCCGCCCTATAACTTCATCCGGCAATACGTAGGTATGGCCATGCCACCCGGTGCGATCTACGCAGGTGACAGCGCGTTGCGGTTTAGCCAGTGCGATATAGTCCAGTAGTAATGCACGTTGTGCCTGTCCGGTGCCGATATAGGTTAAACCATTGGACAGCAGCACCCGGCGCATCTCATCACCACTACCGCTCAACATTTCCATCGGCATGGCCCATTGCCGCCGTGTGCCGTTGGTTGTCTCCCATTCCAGCAGACGGCCAAAGCTACCTCCTGACGCATCACTGGAAATAGCCGTCACCCGCAAAGGAGAGCATACCCGCACCGGACGGGTTTCAGTTTCACCGTTACCTTTCTGTATTTCCTTGTCGAACCACAAAGCATCCGACTCAAGTCTAAACCCTTTGGGAAAGCGGGTATCTACTGACTTCACTGACGCAGGAGCAACAGGAAACACCCGGTTAATTCGCTTACTGTCACAAAGCTGGGCTTTTAAATCTTTGGCCCCAATGATCCCGGCTACCAACGCCATACGTTTTTCCCGTTGCTTCCCTGCATCGGTTGAAATCAGCCCCTGGTCACATAGCCATTCATAAGTGGTCTGGCCGCTGTCCACTAGCCGGTGAAGCTCCTTTGCCAGCAAGCTGTAACGAGTGGCGGCATCCTGGTGTCGCCTCATGGCGCGCATAGCATCATCCCGTTCAATGGGGTGACCATTCACCCAGCGGTAAAGGCAGGAAAACAGCGCATCAGACATAGCCTCCTGCGTTTTTGTTTCTACCGTCATAGCTGCGGCCTCCCGCTCATGGTGAATTTGCCTATCAGCGGGTGAAACCAATATTTGCTTCCGTACTTCCGTTTAGCTCCACGAACGACTATCAGAGCCGCTTCCCGAAATTTAGCTTCATGGACGATCACGCCTGTTTTCTGACGCATGGTTATCACACCACAGTTCCGCGCTAGTTCTTCCGCCTTGTTGGCAGAAAACCCCATTTCAGCCGCCAGCATCGTCAAAGGTGCCATCCCTTCTGGAATGACGTCTTTTTTCTGCATGGCCGCAAGGGCAAGCTCTAATGCCTCAACACGCTTTATCAGCGCGTTAAACATAACTTTGCTGATCATGCGTGACCTCCTTCCATAAAGATAAATTCAGCAAGAAAACGGCTATCGGGATAAACACACTCCGATGAATAGCCCTCACGAATGAAGGAAATGCGGTTAAAGGCAGTAGACTTGACAGTGACACGTTGCCCGTTCTTGTTCTGGTAACGATCATTGGGTTGAGGCTGACGCATTGCGCACCCCCGCATCCAGTTCTTCAAAGCACGTAATGGCATAGATACCATCAATCCACAAATGAACCTCGCGGCGCTGCTGTTCATCAGTGATTTGGGGAATAACTTCCAGCAATAAGTGACGTAAACCGGCCTGAGCACGTAACAGACGGTTGCGCGATATGTTTTCCGGGATAACCGGTACTGGCGCATCAGTTGAGCCAATCAGGGCGTTAACACGCCGCTGATCTTCATAGTAAGCGTCAAGGTTGTTTACTTGCGTCTTAACTTCCACCGCCTTAGCAGTTACCCCATCCTGAGAAAAATCACGGTTAATACGTTCAGCAGAACGCTCCGCATATTCGCGGGTTTCAAATCCACCCTGTAATGTGTAATGCGTTACCTTGCCGGTACGCGGATTGATTTGTGTAGTCTGTACCTTAAACATGGCGCACCTCCCTTGAGGTGGGTTTCTCCGTGTTGATCTGGCGTTCAATAGCCTGTAGCTCATCTTCCACCAGCGTTACCATTACGGTGACCTGACACATAGCGCTGCGCATTCTGGCGTTGATAGGGTCTCGTATCCATTCACTATCAATACAGGTGTCGTAATGTTTACCCCATGCCATTGCGATGAATTCCTGGTGTTTAGCCAGTTCATCAAAGTAGGTGCGTAAAGCAGTAAGCGCCTCTATCGGCGTTTTTTCAGGGGAAAGTAATTTCCCGCTGACAACGTGCGGAGCGATTGGGTTAACCATGCGACACCTCCGCCACTTCCCCGCTGTCCAGCTCCAGATGGGTGCGGTGCAGGCGATCAAGCCGTTCCCACAGGACAAACATCAGGATTTCTTTTGCTTCTGGATTGCTCAGTTCCACAATGGCGTAGGCCAGCGCACGGCACTGATCGATAACCTCTTCCAGTTCTAACGGCGTGTTATCAAACATGGCGCACCTCCTGAACAGGCAGGCGACCAGCGAAAACCATAACGTGACCATCAGGAGATTGTTCCCGCGCTTCACGTTCGGTAGCGGCAGTGATATGAACGATACTTTGAGAAGAAATGCCCAGCGCCAGAAAGCGATACTGAAATTCGGGGCGAGTTTGGGTAGACTGGATATCAGCCATAGCGTTACCTCGATTAACGTGGTGGTTAGACGCCTCGGAAGTGTTCCCGCACTCCGAGGCGTTGTTTTTTGGTATGCACTTGTCATACACTTGACTACCAAACAAACATAATCAGGTGTCAACCAAATGTCAACCATAGAGATAAAAGGTAAAGGCAATAAACAAATTGCCTTGCGCGTGGAACCAGCTCTGGAAGAAGGAATTAAGCAGGCTATGGCGCAAGATGGAGATGCATCCGTTTCTGCTTGGATAAAACGAATCATCCGTAAGGAATTACAGTCCCGCGGCATCGACCAAAAAAGCTGAATGAAATCAGCGGGCTCAATTTTGAGCTGGTTAAAAGATTTAGCGATGCGAACAAAATCGCACCGGTTGACCTGATCGATCAGCGTGTTATTCTGGATATGCTTTAGTTTTGTGCAGTGACATGAGCGGCCCGGCATGGCCGCTTTTGTTTTATTCAGCATCAGATACCCCCAGCAGGCGTTTAGCCAGCCATCGCTGAGCCAGTTCCGTTAATTTGGCCTTGCGGGTAATCGTCGGCGTATCCAAATCCAACAACGTGCAATCCCGGCTTTCCAGATAAGCCAGTAGCGCCAGCTGATCGGCGTTCATGTGATCGCGCACCTGCTTAACTGGAATATCCTTCTGTTTTGCCCAGGCTCGAGGGTGTAAGCCCAGAACAAGGCTATTGAGGAATGAGCATTCGTTGCTGTAGGCGAAGCCGTGCTGGTTGTCTCTGGTGCGCTCGATATAGCCCTTCATCGCATCGGCCATGCTCTTATGGTCTTCACAGGCGGCAACACGATTTTTACGCCATACCAGCAATGCGGCCTGGTGTTCTTCTGGCGCTACACGGCGCAGGCGTTCTTCACAGTCGATGAAGTATTGGCGAGCCTGCTTTCCTTTATCATTGCGCTCGACCATTGCCAGCTCTTTAGCCATGTCAGAGCTGATCCGGTATTCCTCTCGTGGCCTGCCTTTTTTGGCGTTTTCCAAAAAAGTCTCGTAGTCGGTTCCCTCCACAAAACCGTACTGCTCGATACGCTTTTTAATCCAAGTGGCAAAAAGCTCACCATTCTCTAGAAAGTTATGGAGATTACGCGCATTGACAGTCGGCATACCCCGGCCACCGATAACGCCTTTTTCAAATGGAATGATGCTGGAAATATCCTTCTGACTGGTTTTGGGCTGAGTCTGGTCGCAGCCAGTAAAGGCTGTAATTTTTTTCTGAGTCATTTCTATCGCTCCAAAAAGTTGTTATTCAGAGCCGCCGCGACAGCGTTTTGGATACTGCAATTAAATGTGTGCAAACTCCCGCAAATTAATTTCTTTTCGTTGATCAGGCGATTTTGCGAGTAATTGCGTATTGACTCTGTTAAGCCGGTTTACGGCAATATGGGTTATTAACATTCTCTACAGATGGTGGATTACGAACCCACCAGAGAACATCACTCAGGAGCCACGCACAACTATTACGACCAAAATGACAACGAGGCGGGAAACGCCCCTCTTGCTCCATCTTCCAGCGGCTGGAACGGGAAAGGCTTGTGATTTCGCCACATTCATCTTCACGAATACGGCGGTCAAACTTAAAACCATATTCTTCAAGAAGGTTGCGACGTTGTGCTGGGGTTGGCGGGGTAAAACGGGCCTTTAACATGCTTCCTCCACTGTTCTAGTGTTTGTGAGTGAAGGTTAATGGATATAAACACAGCATTCCAGTGAGTCTGGAATCTTTTGAAAGATGGATAGATTCCAGTGAAACATTTAAATTCCAATGAGAAAAAAGACCGTTGTGTTATCCTTTAAAATCAACAAAATAGACACATTTCATGGTAAATAACCAGTTGTTTTTATTGTCTATTTTCCGTTATTTACGTATATTGCGGATTATGAACAAACACAGGCAATTCAAAACACTTACAATGCAGAGTTGAACCGAATGCAACAAGGTGAAACAGCATGAAACGGCGTTATAAACCATCTTATGCCGTCCATAAATTAGAAAATACAGTAGAATAATAAAAGGCACTTAAAAGCGAGCCAGAATAACATTTTTAAACAAGTTTAATATTATTCGTCGCTTATTTTTAATATTTGCAATGAAGAGGATATTTTTTTATAGACGGTGGATTTAGATATGCCAGCCATAGATATATTTTTTTCGTCTGCCAAGATTTTTAATTCACTATAAATTTTAGATATCGTGGGCTCTTCTATTGTTCCATATGAATTACCAAGTTTTTTTGCTAATAATTTCACTAGTAGACCAATTAGTTTATCCGTGTTATCTCTTTCATCATCTTTTCTGTGTAGTCCCCTCTGATTGCGACTCAACTCGATGCCTTTTAAATAAAGATCTTCACCCCCCATCTGAAACAAGTGTTCTTTACCATTATTTCTTGAGGCAACATAAGCCACTGCTTTTAAACATCTAATTTTAATTGGCTCCGGAGTAATTTCTTCATCAATCATAGGATATGCTAAAGCAAACATATAGTCAGCTTGCTGAGGTGCCTGGTTCCCTCCTCTAAATAGCCCAGATGCTGACAACCACTTTGAAATATGTCGATAATAAATGTCATATGCAGATTTCTTATCAACAGGTATTTCTGTTGTCTTAGTATCAGGATCTTCACCACATAGTAACAGAGCTAACTGCTTAACGTTTATCTCTGGTGTTTTAGCTTCTCGTTCGAATATCCCAAGTTTTATAAAACTAGACATTTTAAGCATTCCTGTTTAATAAAATTATATTTTTATATCCACCAGCCAATACATCCAGCCGATCCACCCACTTGTTCAACGCATCCAGCTTTTCCGGCAGGTATAGACTACGGTTGTAAATCGCCATAACTCCCGGCATTGAATGCCCCAATAGCTGTTCGACAACATGCGGAGCAATACCCATATTATTCATCCCCGTTGAAAGCGTCCGGCGTAAATCGTGCAGTGTCCACGCCTCAGAATGCCCCAGCTTTTTATAAACGCCTCGCCCCCACTGGCTGACAGCTTCAACATTCTTCGCTGTGCCAAGTAGAAAGCCAGACTTGCCATTATCCTGGTATAACTGTTCGATGAATGGCCGTAACGTTTCTGGCACTGGCCGCACAATCTTTTCACCGCCTTTACTGTGTTCTTTGGGAACCGTCCAAATCCAGGCATCACGATCCCATTCCTGCCACGTTGATAAACGCGCTTCTTGAGAACGACAACCAAAAACCATAATGATTTTTAGTAGATGCGTGTAATAAGGCATAAAGCTATCCCCAGCGATAATAGCCGCCCATAAATCACCGGCTTCAACATCGCTCAATACGCGATCCTTTTTGCGCTGCTTTTTGCCAACATCGGGGATTGTGAGGTCGTCTAAAGCATTGCTCACCGCATAACGGCGAACACGACAAAATTTAAGGGCTTGCTTACACATCTGGAAAACGTAACCAGCCGCTACCGGCGTTTCCTTTTTTATGCGATCAAAGCACTGTAGCCAATATCGTGTTTCGCAGTCGGCCAGCGCCATTTTTCCGATGTAGGGATAAATATGCTTCTTCAGTTGCGCTTCATGCCGCCTCACGTTGGCGCGGTTATCTTCGGCGTACTGTTTAATCCAATACTCAAGCGCTTCTTTCACCGTTACAGGCTTTAAAGTTTCCTGTGCGGTCAGTACAAGCTGATAGCGGGGGTCTTTGCCAGCAGCAAGCCAATTACGGCACTTATCACGCGCTTGTCTGGCTTCTTTGAGGCTCATATCTGGGTAACGCCCCAGCGTCACACGATACAACTTTTCACCAACCAGACGATAGGTAAACACCCAACTAATGCCACCCGCTTTTGAAACCTTAGCGCTCAACCCGGCACCATCAGCATAGAACTCAATCTTCTGGCTGGGTGCGCCCAATAGGTTCCGTAGCCGCTTGTCGCTCAATTTGTTGAGTTCACCCGCCATAATGCCCCAAAGTGTTTATACAAATGTTTATACATAAATCGCTACATAACAGCATAAACAGTAAAAAGCACTGGAACAATATACAGTGAATATAATTTTTAACTTATTGATTATTAATGATAATAATAAAACACAAGGAAGCATGAAGACAGGAAGTATAAATGTACGGCATGAACTGATTAACCAGCATATCTGGTTGATTTGAAAGGCGCTTGTCGGAAACGGCGGGCGCTTTTTGTTTTTTACGCTATTACAGTGTTCGATCGACCAATGAGAACAACGGCAAACGAAAAATTGTAGGCGGAACTGGGCAGACTGTAGTCTCTAGGTCATGCTAAAATTCATCCTGGAGTTTGATTTTAAAAGGACTTTAAAAATGGCTAACCAGACACCAACGGCAGGTGCTTAGCACTTTCCTCATATCGTCTACAGAACCCAGAAACAAATGGATGATTATCAAGCAGCGGACATGCGTTGCGGAGATATGAGTGAATATCAGCTAAAAACATTCTTCGGCCTCACCGATGTTTCTACTCAAGCCAATCCTTATGCTTTGACGAAACTGCCGCAGCCAATAACTTTCGTTTCACCATACATGGCCGTTAAAAAATCACTCGAGAAGAGTGTGCACGTATCATGTTTAATGAGTTTCGTGCTCTGTCGACTTTCCCTTTCTCTTTGTATGGGCCTTATCGCAACCTTATCATCGAGATGATTGACCATATGCAAAATGGAAACGGAAAGATCTTCCGCAGCCCATTGCTTAATCAGGCGCTGAAAAAACAGATTACTGAAGATACATCGAACGGAAGTTCTTTGTTGCGAATAAAACTGGCAATCGAAGCAAATATTGACAAGATAAATCAGATATATCCGACTGAGAAAGCAGAACAAATCACGATATTTATTCGAGGCGGCAAATTACCAAAATTTGACCAGAGCGAGGACAATTTTAACGGAATGGGGATTACCGTCCATGATACATGGGCCACCCATATCACAATTAATTCTTTAACCATAAGCGGTAACGCCTGGCGGGCGGTGATTCATTATAAGACACAGGACCATTTCGGACTGGACGAAGAAGACATTAGTAAATGGAAATTTCGCCAGTGGCGGTTCTTTCGATTATGGTTTGTCCTACAACGATACAGCCAGTTTGCTTACAGGCCATTTATTACCGAAATGGAAGCTACGGTGGAGGTCGGTGGATTAGTATGAACATTGTACTGAAAAAAACAGTAGTCTTGCTTTGCATTTTAGCTATTGTGACTGGTATATGGTTATTGTCCAGGACGGTGAAAATAATTGCCGTTCACCAGTATTCCAGCACCAGCGATGTCATCGTCCAGAATTTTCCATTAACGGACAAAGGGAAAATAAACTGGTGGTTAAAGAATGCGGACATGCTGAAGAAAAAATACCACATTCCCAATCCTGCTCCTTATGGCGCCTTCAGTATTACCTTCTGGGATTTTGACGACGGTTACAAAGAAGAAGGCAAGTACGACCGCCTTTGTTTTAATGATATGCAGACGAAGAAAAACTGCATTGATAAAAATGCCGTATTCGCGGTACATAATACCAGTGAAGGAGAGATTGTTTTTCTCACCTATGATGGAGTTTACAAACAGAAAGGTGGCGAAATAACGCCCCTCCGTGACTAAGGTCGATTTCCTTTACAGCGATTGACGCATAAAACGGCTAATCAATCCCTCGCCACCAAAACGTCACCACCTTTTATCTTGAAAGTTTTTTAGCAGATTACTCTAGGTACTGCTGCTCCATACCGCCAAAAGCCCCCTGCCAGTCAGTATCAAATTTTTCTATCGCCGCCTGCACCGCCGGTGTACTGATAAACTGTTCCGCCACATCAACCGGCAGCGTGATCGCCTGACATCCCGCCAGCATGCATTCCAGCGCCTGACGCGGGCTTTTGAAACTTGCCGCCAGTACGCCCGCGTGCGGAGCATGCAACGTCAGCAGCTTCTGTAAATCGCGCACCGTCTGAACCCCGTCGCCGCCTTGCGCATCGAGCCGATTGACATAAGGCGCCACGTATCTGGCGCCCGCCAGGGCGGCGAACAGCCCCTGCGCCGCACCGTAGATGGCGGTCCCCAGCACCGGAATACCCTCGCGGCGTAAGATTTTCATCGCCGCCAGCCCCTCTGCGGTAGCGGGAACTTTGATAATCAAATCGTCAACGTATTGCCGTATCTGCAAAGCCTCTTTAACCATATCCTCTGCCCGGTGGGCGATCACCTGAGCAAAGAGTTCCCCTTTTCCCTCCAGGACCTGACGCAACGCCGGCAACAGTTCATGCAATGGCTTACCCGCTGCGGCGACAATGCTCGGGTTCGTCGTGATGCCGGCCAGCGGTAAGATACGCGCCAGTCGTTCAATGGCGGTGATATCCGCCGTATCGAGATAAATCTTCATTGCTCTCTTCCTCCACAGAATGCGTTCAACAATCATTTCCTATTTATATTTCATAATAAACGAAATAACTTTCAAAATGTGATCAATTTAAAATTTAAAAAACATATTTGGATATATTTTGATAGCACGTAAACAAAACAACACGCGGTTTAGTGTCTTGCGGCATCAACCAGAGGAAACAGGAGCGCTATATGATAGACGTCATCACCCATGGGGCTGAGTGGTTCATCGGCCTGTTTCAGAAAGGAGGGGAAGTTTTTGTCGGCATGGTGACCGGCATACTTCCTTTGCTGATTAGCCTGCTCGTTATTATGAATGCGCTGATTGTGTTCGTCGGTCAGGAACGCATCGAACGTCTGGCCCAACGCTGCGCGGGGAACCCGCTCTCCCGCTATCTGCTGTTGCCGGTTATCGGCACATTCGTCTTTTGCAATCCCATGACGTTAAGTCTGGGCCGCTTTATGCCGGAGAAGTACAAGCCGAGCTACTACGCCGCCGCGTCTTATAGCTGTCACTCCATGAATGGCCTGTTCCCGCATATCAATCCTGGGGAGCTGTTCGTCTACCTCGGGATCGCCAGCGGCCTGACGACGCTCGGCCTGCCGCTGGGCCCGCTGGCGGTTAGCTACCTGCTGGTGGGAATGGTGAGCAACTTTTTCCGCGGCTGGGTCACGGACCTGACCACCACGTTATTTGAACGCAAAATGCGCATCCAGCTTGACCGTCAGGTTCAGCTTTAACGGGGGAAACCATCATGAGCAACGTGATTCGTATTGAAAAAGGCGAAAGCGGCTGGGGCGGCCCGCTGCTGATCGACGCGGTGCCGGGCAAAAAAATTGTCTATATCACCGCGGGGACGCGTCCGGCAATTGTCGATCGCCTGAGCGAACTAACCGGCTGGCCGGCCGTGGATGGCTTTAAAGACGGCGAGCCGCCGGCTGAAGAGATCGGCATAGCGGTGATTGACTGCGGCGGCACGCTGCGCTGCGGGATTTATCCCAAACGCCGCATCCCGACGGTCAACATCCATTCGACCGGCCGGTCCGGCCCGCTGGCGCAGTTTATTGTGGAAGATATTTACGTATCCGGCGTGCGGGAAAAAAACATACAACGGGTGGAAACCGCGTCGGCAACGCCCGCGGCCAACCCTTCCGCGCCGGAAAAAACCGCCGGCGGCACCGCATCCGCCGGCCTTGCCCGGGATTACGACAGCAGCAAAAAAATCACCGAACAGAGCGACGGACTGCTGGCCAAGGTCGGTATGGGCATGGGCTCGGTAGTGGCAGTGTTCTTCCAGGCCGGTCGGGAAACCATTGATACGGTATTGAAGACTATTCTGCCGTTTATGGCGTTCGTCGCGGCGCTGATCGGCATCATTATGGCCTCGGGGCTGGGCGATATGATTGCGCACAGCCTGACGCCGCTGGCAAATAGTCCGATCGGCTTGGTCACGCTGGCGTTGATTTGTTCATTCCCCCTGCTTTCTCCGTTTCTGGGGCCGGGCGCGGTGATTGCCCAGGTGATTGGCGTGCTGGTCGGCGTACAGATCGGCCTGGGAAATATTCCTCCCGCTCTGGCGCTCCCCGCTCTGTTCGCGATTAACGCTCAGGCCTCCTGTGACTTCATCCCTGTCGGCCTGTCGCTGGCGGAAGCGAAACAGGACACCGTGCGCGTCGGGGTGCCTTCCGTACTGGTGGGCCGCTTTCTTACCGGCGCGCCGACCGTGCTGCTGGCCTGGGTAGTATCCGGTTTTATCTACCAATAACCGCTGTGGGAGTCGGTATGAACACGGTTTTTCAAACCATATTTACCCGTATTGGCGACAACGCGGCGGAGGCATTGACTGAAGACATGATGATCACCTTTCGTGAAGGGGCCCCCGAAGACATCGAATCATTCTGCTTTATCCACCAGCATGGCGATCTGCACGGCGAACTACGCGCAGGGGACACGCTGATGCTATCGGACAGGGCCTATCCGATTACCGCGGTAGGCTCGGTGGCGACGCAGAATCTGCGTGAACTGGGTCATATCACCATCCGCTTTGACGGCGCCGCCGAAGCAGAGTTTCCCGGCTCGCTGCACGTTGCAGGTAAGCCGCCGACAGATATCCAAGTCGGCGGTAAATTAACGATTTTTTCTTAAATATCAGGTGGGGAGATGCATATGAAACAGGTTGCGGTAGTCATCGGCGGCGGACAGACCCTCGGTGCGTTCCTGTGTGAAGGCCTGGCGGAAGCGGGTTATCAGGTTGCGGTGGTTGATTTGAATGCTCAACACGCCATGCAGGTAGCGGAAACGATCAATGCTCGCTACGGCGCCGAATGCGCCTGCGGCTTTGGCGCTGACGCCACGGATGAAGTACAGGTTGAACGGTTGGCGCAGGCGGTTGACGCCCGATTCGGTCAGGTCAATCTTTTGGTCTATAGCGCAGGGATGGCCAAGGCGGCCCCCATTACGCAGTTCCGGCTCAACGATTTTGATTTGTCTTTACAGGTGAATCTGGTGGGATATTTCCTGTGCGCCCGCGAGTTTGCCAAGCTGATGATCCGCGACGGCATCGCCGGGCGCATTATTCAGATTAACTCCAAATCAGGAAAAGTCGGCAGTAAGCACAATTCCGGCTATAGCGCGGCCAAGTTCGGCGGGGTTGGGCTGACTCAGTCGCTGGCGCTGGATCTGGCGGAGTTCGGTATTACCGTCCACTCGCTCATGCTGGGCAATTTGCTGAAATCGCCGATGTTCCAGTCATTATTACCGCAGTATGCCGAGAAACTGGGCATCCGACCGGAAGAAGTGGAGCAGTACTATATCGATAAAGTGCCGCTTAAGCGGGGCTGCGACTATCAGGATGTGCTGAACACGTTACTGTACTATGCCAGTGATAAAGCCTCTTACTGTACCGGCCAGTCGATCAATATTACCGGCGGGCAGGTCATGTTCTGAATACGCTATCCCCGGCGCGATGCCGGGAAACGGGAGGTGAACGATGAGCCCGGCATCATTATTGATTACCTTTGCGGTATGCGCATGGCTGTTACAAATCGCGCTGGGCTGGCGGCAATTGCGTCGTTTCAATCAAGCGTTTGACGCGTTGTACCGCCAGGGGAACACGGTTGGCGTAGGCCGCGCCGCCGAAAAGTTTAACGCCAGAGTGCTCGTGGCGCTGGCGTTTGATGAGCAGGAACGGGTATGCGACGCTTTTATCATGCGTGGGTTTACGGTCTTTGCCCGGCCGCAGCGAATGACAGAATGGATAGGATTGAAGAGAACGCAACTGGCGCCAAATGTGATCTTTCCCATAGAACCGGCTTGCCGCGTCGCGCTTTCGTTGGCGATTGAAGCGAAATCATGATATTTTCATTTTAAAAGATATTTCCTTTCATTTGGCAGCATTTCCCTGCGCCAGGTTCCGTAAAGGAAAGCGTTAAAATGACCTATCGGATGGATATCGCAATGAAACCTAAACAACGTCAGGCGGCGATCCTGGAATATCTGCGCACGCATGGCAAAACGTCCGTGGAGACGCTCGCCGGCCGTTTCAGCACCACGGGCACGACAATCCGTAAGGATTTAACCGCGCTGGAAGAAGAAGGCGCGGTTATCCGTACTTACGGCGGCGTGATGCCCAGCCGGGAAGAGGGCGATCAGCCCATCGACCGCAAAACACACATTAATACCAAGAAGAAAAAACAGATTGCCCACGCGGCCGCGGCGCTGATTAATGACGGCGACTCGCTGATATTCGATGCGGGCAGCACCGTGCTGCAAATGGTGCCGTGGCTGACGCAATTCAACAATATTACCGTTATGACCAACAGCCTGAGCATTGTTAATGAGCTGGTTGAACTGGATAACGATCAAACCATCCTGATGCCGGGCGGCACCTATCGCAAAACCTCGGCCTCGTTTCACGGCAGTCTGGCGGAAACCGCCTTTTCCCATTTCAGTTTTGACAAGCTGTTTATCGGCGCCGACGGCGTCGACCTGAATGCGGGCGTCACCACCTACAATGAACTGCACGCCGTCAGTCAGGCAATGTGCCGCGCCGCGCAACAGATTATCCTGCTGGTGGACTCGTCCAAGTTTGGCCGCAAAAGCCCCAATGTGGTCTGCGAGCTGAGCGCGGTGGATATCCTGATTACAGACGGCGATATCAATCCGGACTACCTGACAGCGTTAAGGGCTAAGAACATTAATGTCATTGTGGTGGGGGATGACGATGAATAAGCGTATGCCGGCCCGGCGATCAACCGGCATGCTCTGCGCGCCGCCGACGTCGCCTGAAGGGCAAATTTACTATATTCAGTTCTGATATAACCCATCACGCAATGTAATTTATCAAAATAAACCTTCTGGCGTAGATTCATTATCAATAAAAGTTATAAGCCATATGATGCCCATTACCCACAGGAACCATAATGAAGAAATTACATTTCGCTATACTGACTGGCGCACTGTTCGCAACGAGCGTCTTTGCACAGGCGCAGGATGACCTCGCGGCCATCAAGTCCGCCGGGGTGATTAAAATCGGTACGGAAGGCACCTACGCCCCCTACACCTACCACGATAAATCGGGCCAGTTGGTGGGGTTTGATGTGGATATTGGCCGCGCGGTCGCCGAAAAACTGGGCGTCAAGGCGCAGTTTATCGAAGGCCGCTGGGACGGACTAATCGCCGGCGTGGACGCCAAACGCTACGATGTCGTCATCAATCAGGTCGGCATCACTAAAGAGCGTCAGGCCAAATACGACTTCTCCAAACCTTATATCGACTCGAAAGCGGTGCTTATCACCCAGGCCGATAACGCCACCATCAAAGACTTCAGCGATCTGAAAGGCAAAAAATCGGCGCAGAGCCTGACCAGCAACTACGCGAAGCTGGCCACCAGCCACGGCGCGGAGCTTGTGCCTACCGATGGATTCAACCAGTCTTTGGATCTGGTGCTCAGCGGCCGGGCCGACGCCACGCTGAACGATAACCTGTCTTACCTTGATTTCAAAAAGCAGAAGCCAGACGCGAAGGTAAAAGTTATTGCCACCGCGCCTACCGGCGAACCTTCCGCTATTTTGGTGCGCAAAAACCAGCCGCAGCTGGTGGACGCGCTGAATAAGGCATTGGATGAAATCAAAGCCGACGGCACCTATAAAACGATAGCCGTGCGCTACTTCGGTCAGGACGTATCTCAATAATATCCCTGTTAGCGGAGTCATTTTTCATGCCGCCCTGGCTACAGCTTATGGCAGACTCTTTCTGGAGTCTGCTGTCCGCAGGATTAAAATTTACCGTCCCCCTGGCGATTCTTTCCTTTATTTTCGGTCTGGCCGTCGGGGTGATTGTCGCCCTGATCCGCCTCTATGGCCCGAAGCCATTGAAATGGATCGGCGACTTTTATGTCTGGGTTATCCGTGGGACACCGCTGCTGGTTCAGTTATTTCTCATCTTTTACGGGCTTCCCAGCGCGGGTATCACCCTGGATGCTTTCCCCGCCGCGTTAATCGGGTTCACCATCAGCGTCGGCGCATACAGCTCGGAAATCGTCCGCGGGGCGATATTATCGGTACCGCGAGGCCAATGGAGCGCGGCATACTCCCTGGGCATGAACGGCGCTCAGGCAATTCGCTGGGTAATATTTCCACAGTCGGTGTTCGTTTCATTACCTCCGTTGTCCAACACCTTTATTTCCTTAATCAAAGATACCTCGCTTGCCGCCGTCATTACGGTCCCGGAAATGTTTTTATCCGCACAGCGTATTGTTTCCGTCACCTACGAACCGCTGATTCTTTATATCGAGGCCGCGTTGATTTATCTGATGTTCAGCACGGTGCTAAGCCAGTTACAGGTGAAGCTCGAAAAGTATTACCAGCGCCATATCGTGCACTGATCCCGGGCGGGTGGCGCCCCGTTTCCATTCGCTTTGCCCTTCTATTGGCGCGCAGACGCTGCATTAGCGTCCGCAGCCGGTTCTTAAACTATACCTGCCACCCGCCCCGCCGATTTATAGGCCGATACCCTCGGCACGGTTCGATGATAAAATCCGCTCCAGCGCTATAAAGTTGAACGTGAGAATTACAATATTGGGTGATACATGTTGTTACTGATCGATAACTATGACTCCTTTACCTACAATCTGTATCAGTATTTTTGCGAGCTGGGCGCTGAAGTACTGGTCAAACGTAATGATGAGCTAAGTCTGGATGATATCGAACGGCTATCGCCGTCGCGGCTAGTGATCTCTCCCGGCCCCTGTACGCCGGATGACGCGGGTATTTCGCTGGCGGCCATCCGCCATTTTGCCGGCAGGTTGCCCATCCTTGGCGTGTGTCTTGGTCATCAGGCGATGGGACAGGCATTCGGTGCGCGAATCATCCGTGCTCGCCAGGTAATGCACGGCAAAACCTCGGTTATCCAACACAATAATACGGGGGTTTTTGCCGGGCTGTCGCAGCCGCTGACGGTAACACGCTATCACTCGCTGGTGATTGAACCCGCGTCCCTGGCAGACTGCTTCGAGGTGACCGCCTGGAGTGAACGTGACGGCAAGCATGATGAAATAATGGGGATTCGGCACCGTTCACTGCCATTAGAAGGCGTCCAGTTTCATCCGGAAAGTATTCTCAGCCAGCAGGGACACCAGCTTTTAGATAATTTTCTTAAAATAGAGTCAGATAGGAAATAATTTTTCTTTCCGGGCGATTTAACATTGCCTGAAATTGATTTTTTATGCATATTTATTGATTATATTTTCACTCAAAATTGTTGATATCGGAGCATATAAGCAGATGGCAACGGATAAAAAAGCAGTAACGCGGGAAACTCACGACAAAGTTATTTTGCCGGTTTATGCACCAGCGCAGTTTATACCGGTAAAAGGTAAAGGAAGCCGGGTGTGGGATCAGCAAGGACGAGAATACATTGATTTCTCCGGTGGTATTGCCGTTACCGCGCTTGGCCACTGTCATCCGGCGCTGGTAGCCGCGCTGCAACAGCAGGGAGAAAAGCTGTGGCACACCAGCAATATCTTCACCAATGAGCCTGCACTACGCTTGGCCGGCAAGCTGATTAATGCGACGTTTGCCGATCGGGTATTTTTTGTCAACTCCGGCGCCGAAGCAAACGAAGCGGCTTTCAAGCTGGCGCGCCACTACGCGATTAAGCGTCACAGCCCGTATAAAACCAAAATCATTGCGTTTTATAACGCCTTTCACGGACGGACGCTGTTTACCGTTTCCGTTGGCGGTCAGGCTAAATATGCCGATGGTTTCGGGCCGAAGCCCGCCGATATCGTGCACGTTCCTTTTAATGACCTGGCGGCGGTCAAAGCGGTGATGGACGATCATACCTGCGCAGTGGTATTGGAGCCCGTTCAGGGAGAGGGCGGCATTACGCCGGCCACCCCGGAATTCCTGCAAGGCGTACGTGAACTGTGCGATCAATACCAGGCGCTGCTGGTATTTGATGAAGTCCAGTCCGGGATGGGCCGTACCGGTAAGCTGTTTACTTACATGCATTACGGTATTACGCCGGATATTCTCACCACCGCCAAAGCCTTGGGCGGGGGCTTTCCCATCAGCGCCATGCTCACCACGGAAGAGATCGCCTCGGTAATGACCGTTGGCGTACACGGCACGACCTATGGCGGCAACCCGCTGGCCTGTGCGGTAGCGGAAGCGGCGCTGGATACCATCAATACGCCGCAGGTACTGTCGGGCGTAGCGGAGCGTCATAATCTATTTGTCGGGGCGTTGGAAAAGATCAACCAGCAGTACGGTATCTTTGAGCAGATTCGCGGCTTGGGATTATTGCTGGGAGCAGAGCTTAAGCCGCAGTGGCATGGTCGGGCGGGCGAGTTTCTGGCCGCAGCGGCGCAACATGGCGTAATGGTATTGATGGCGGGACCAAATGTGATTCGTTTCGTACCTTCACTGGTCATTGCCCCCGAGGATATCGAACAGGGAATGGCGCAGTTTACCAAAGCGGTAGCGCAGGTGGTCAACGCAGCCGGTTGAACACCTTAATGCCTGGCAGTTTACGGCCCACGTCCCTGTGGGCCGCCCTTCGGGCCGGTGCTGCGCACCGGCAAACCACAGATAAAACAAAAGGCCCAGTCTTGCGACTGGGCCTTCCGTTCTGTTTGATGCCTGGCAGTTCCCTACTCTC